>JAGLYT010000266.1 GCA_023132075.1 bacterium | reverse complement strand
CTAAAAGGATTAGTACGTGAAGTACCTAAAATAGTCCCACCTTTATTTACAATATCTTCCACATCTCCTATTTTAAGTGGTTCTGCCTCCCCCTCAACTAAACCCTTCCATCCTTCTCTTATTCCCATAATCTCAAATTTATAATCCATCGCCCTCATTACACAACCTCTGATAGCAGGATTTAACCCGGGACAATCTCCCCCTCCGGTAAGAATTCCAATCCGCTTAACCATCTTTTTTACTCCTCCTTTATTTTTATGTAGTAAAGTTTTTCAAAATACAGACAGAATGTGTATATTTTACAAAACTCTTTTTTGTGTATTTAAGATTCCAACTACTTTGCATTTCCTTTGGGACATTGTTTTTTTCGTTGCTTTGATTGACTAATCGGTTTCTTTCCCTTACCTGTTTTTATTTGACCGATTTTTCTGAATTTATTATACCGTTGTTCTATTAATTCTTCCGAAGTAAATTTTTTAAATTCTGCAATATTTCTAATTAGACTCTTTCTAACCTGCTCTATTACGAAATTATAATCACAGTGAGCCCCACCTAATGGTTCGGGAATAATTTCATCTATTATTCCATTTCTTAACAAATCCGGGGCAGTAAGTGCTAATTTTTCCGCTGCTTTCTTCGCCTCAGATGAATCCCTCCATAAAATAGAAGCACAACCTTCAGGGGAAATGACAGAATATATAGCATTTTCCAGCATTACCACTTTATTCCCTACCCCCACAGCTAAAGCTCCTCCACTACCTCCTTCTCCTATCACCACACAAAGTATGGGAACCCCAAAACCAGCCATTTCTTTCAAATTTGTTGCTATGGATTCCGCCTGTCCTCTTTCTTCTGCCGCAATACCGGGATAAGCCCCTGGGGTATCAATAAAAATAATCACTGTTCTTCCAAACTTATTTGCTAATTGCATTAATTTTAAGGCTTTTCCATAACCTTCAGGATGAGGCATAGCAAAATTTCTTTCCTTGTTTTCCTGAAGACTCCTGCCTTTTTGATGCCCTATAACTACTACCGGTTCCTTTCCAAAAAAAGCTACTCCTCCAATAATAGCTTTATCATCGGCAAAATTTCTATCCCCGTGTAACTCTATAAAATCAAACATTAATCCTTTTATATAATCCATGGTATAGGGACGATCCGGATGCCGTGATAATTGAACTTTTTGCCAGGGACTGAGTTTACTAAAAATTTCTTTCTTTAATTTTAAACATTTTTTTTCTAATTTATTGATTTCCGAAGAAAAATCGACGTGCTTATCTTTTCCTATGTTTTTAAACTCTTTTATCTTTTTCTCTATTTCGATTATTGGTTTTTCAAAATCTAAAAATGCCATTTTACCACCTTATTCCGTATAATTTAACATTCACATAAAATTTTAGAAGGAATCTACAAAATTAATCCGAACGATTCTTTCGGTTTCATCACTTTCTTTTCCAAGACTTTTACCGGAAAGCTCTACACTAAAATCCGGAGACATAAACACCCGCAAACCGATATTAAACCTATTGTCGGTAGATGTGTTTATATTATCATATTCTGTTAAAAAAACAACTTTATTCTTTACATTGTAAGACGCCCCTGCAAATAAATACACATCATCATCAATTGTAGCATTTTCAAACTCATATATATTGCAGCCTACATCCAGTTCCAATCCGGGAATAATCATTTCTTTACTGAAAACCAAATAAATCCCATCTTCCCGTTCTGAATATTCATCCGATTCCTCATTATACACACCATACCCCTGCCCATCATATCCAATAGCCGCAGCAGGAAAAAAGCCCAGCCCATTAAACATCCTAAATTTAATAAACACTTGAGGTGGCCTCCCTCTTGCTGATTGTCTTCCAATTACCTGCTCTACGTCAAAATAAAATCCAAAATTAAATCTGTCTATTACCCCAAAAATAGCCCTGGATAAAACACTTCCCTGTTCATATATTCTAAAATTTAAGTTGTATTCACCATATCCCAAAATTCCTGCGGTAGGAGTATCAATCAAATTAAAATGTTCCTCCCCCCATATAACAGAAGAACAAAATAAACATCCGATTAAAACCATACTTATCCGGAAAAGATTAATACTTTTTTTCATTACCTATTTTACCCCTTAATATCCGCACTATTGATTTACCCTAATAAGCACAAAATTTTAACAGAAGTATAACAAAATCTTATCATTTTGTCAAACAAACCCAAACAAATAAATTATTCGTTAATTAGTTTCATTTTCCTATTCTTTTCAACTTTTGGACGAAATAACAGGGCTCTTTCGTTTAGTCTCTTATATTAATAATTTGTTTTATTTTTTTATTTTTAAGGATTGATTCTTTCTACAAACCTTTTCCGCCATTTCTTTTTTATAAAGCTTGATTTTTTCCCTTACCCGGGACAGACTAATTCCTATTATCTGAGCTGCTAAAATACCTGCATTTTTTGCCCCGGCTTTACCAATGGCCACAGTAGCCACCGGTACACCTGAAGGCATTTGCACTGTAGAAAGAAGAGAATCCATCCCTCCCAAACTCTGTGTTTCCATCGGAACACCGATTATCGGCAAAGGAGTCATAGAAGCAATTACCCCGGCTAAATGTGCAGCACCTCCTGCTCCTGCAATGATTACCTGCAAACCGCGCTTTT
>JAGLYT010000265.1 GCA_023132075.1 bacterium | reverse complement strand
AAAATATCAATAGATTCCTGCTTTCGCAGGAATGACAAAAAAGATAAAAAGCTATTTTGCAAAAATCTATGTGAAGTGATTAAAAGGAGGAAAGGAAAAATGAATTTACAACAACCAAATGCAAATGAAGCAGTACAAACTTCAAACCGGTCAAGAAATGTTTCTCCGGTGTCAGGTCTTTGTACCCGTTGTGTTGACGGATGTCGTGGTAACTGCGATGTTTTTAAAGCAACATTTAGAGGACGGGAAGTGATTTATCCGGGACCTTTCGGAGATATTACTGCAGGAGGAGACAAGGAGTATCCTATAGATTATTCACATCTTAATATTTTAGGATATGCAATGGGGGCAAAGGGGCTTCCTGAAGGAGTCGAAGCCGGACCGGATACGGCAACTTTCCCGGCTGTAAGAACTGAAACTGAATATGGTTGGAACAAGAAAGTAAAACTGAAAGTACCTATTTTTACCGGGGCATTGGGTTCTACGGAAATCGCCCGTAAAAATTGGGAACATTTTGCCATTGGGGCCGCAATTTCCGGGGTAACCCTGGTTTGCGGAGAAAATGTCTGCGGAATTGATCCAAAACTCGAATTAGATGCTAAAGGTAAAGTTAAAAATGCTCCTGATATGGATCGTAGAATCGAAACTTACAGAAGATTTCACGGCGGCTATGGTGAAATATTAGTTCAAATGAATGTAGAAGATACCCGTCTGGGTGTTGCCGAATATGTGTTAAATAAACATAAATTGGAAACAATTGAACTGAAATGGGGACAAGGGGCAAAATGTATCGGTGGAGAAATTAAAGTAAAGAGTATTGAAAGGGCATTGGAACTTAAAAAACGCGGGTATATTGTTACTCCGGATCCGACAGTTCATTCAGTACAGGAAGCATATCGGGTTGGCGAAATTAAGGAATTTGAACGGCATTCCCGTCTTGGATTTGTTTCAGAAGAAGGTTTTTTGTCCGAAGTAGAACGTTTAAGAAAACTTGGTTTTAAACGTGTTACTTTAAAAACAGGTGCTTATCCGATGAGAGAACTGGCCATGGCTATTAAGTATTGTTCAATTGCTAATATTGACCTCTTAACCATTGATGGTGCTCCGGGTGGAACAGGAATGAGTCCCTGGAGAATGATGCAGGAATGGGGCATTCCGACATTCTATTTGCAGTCATTGACCCAGGAGATTTGTGAGAAGTTAACTAAAAAAGGAATGCGTGTTCCGGATATTGCTATCGCCGGTGGTTTTTCTACTGAGGACCATGTATTTAAGGTGCTGTCTATGGGGGCCCCTTATACCAAGGCTGTTTGTATGGGTAGAGCACTAATGATTCCCGGAATGGTAGGTAAAAATATTGGCCAATGGATGAAAGAAAACAACTTACCCAAAACAGTTTCTCAATACGGGAAAACAGCAGAAGAAATTTTTGTTTGTTATGAAGAGTTGGTTGATGAATATGGGAAAGATATTAAAGATATCCCGTTAGGTGCTATTGGGATTTATTGCTTTTCACAGAAAATAAAAGTAGGGTTACAGCAGTTAATGGCCGGTACCCGAAATTTTAAGCTTTCAACTATTTCCAGAAAAGATGTTACTGCTCTCACTCAGGAAGCAGCTAAAGTATCGGGAATACCTTATGTGATGGATGCTTATCGTCAGGAAGCAGAGGCTATTCTGGAGGGTTAATTTTGGGAGGAAGAACCTGAAATTGAGATTTTAATTTAATCGGGGTAATTGAATATAATATCAATTACCCCGGTACTATCTGTATTAAAGTAGTAGACATTGATTTGATTCCTCTGGTTGCCACTGTTTATTTCTAATCTGTCTTCGGTAAATATTTTCACCTAAAAAAGAATCAATTCTTGGTAAAGAAAGGAGAAAACTTATGAATTTGTTGTTATTTTTGGTTACTCTTGTTGTATCTTTTATCGTAATAAAAATAGGAGCTATTGCTTTTCAATTGACCGGGTTAGAATGGTCTTTAGCTCAGTTTCAAGCTTTATCCTGCTTTACCGGAACAGGTTT
The DNA here is from genome assembly GCA_023132075.1 of bacterium. Lineage (GTDB taxonomy): Bacteria > CBDUZB01 > JAGLHV01 > JAGLHV01 > JAGLHV01 > JAGLHV01. The sequence goes on along the minus strand of JAGLYT010000265.1, from coordinate 636 downwards.
TACCACTAAGGAATCGGAACTAATTACCGGGAATATTCAAAGAAGGCGTATTGCTTCTGTCCTTATTATTTTGGGTTATGCCGGATTAGTTACCATAATTGTCACTTTTGCTAATTCCTTACGACCGTCTTCTACTTTTGATATTCCTTTTTTATCTTCGATTTTTCCGCTAAGTGTGTTACCCTGGATAAATTTTCTCATTATCATCCTTTCTGTATACATTATTTATAAAATTGCTACTTATGCTAAGTTTACTCAACGATTAACTGATATTTTAAGAGCGCGTATGGTAAAAAAAGAAATTGTTAAACCGGTAACTTTTGAGGAGTTAGTCGTAGCAACCGGTGGTTATGGGGTATCAAGTATTGAGATTTGTAAGGATAGTCCGATATTAAATAAAACTATGATTGAGGCTGCTTTAAGAAAGCAGGACATTACAATTTTGGCAATAGAAAGAAACGGAGAAATAATTCCTAATCCTTCTGCAAAAATTAAATTTCTTCTGGGTGATAAACTGGTGTGTTTCGGAAAATTAGAAAATATTAGAACTAAACTATGTATAATTCCCGAATAAATTTCAAAAAAACAATGAATCTCCCTGCAGAAAACTACGGGGTATCAATCAATGTTACTCCT
>JAGLYT010000264.1 GCA_023132075.1 bacterium | reverse complement strand
TCCTTTATTTATACTTAGTTTTTTCAAATAAAGCAAAATATCTATTTTTCTTATATCATGGGTTCCTATTGTTTCGGCAAACCAGGTGAATTCCTGTCCTAATTGTTGACAGGAAAAAACCTGAATGCCAATTTTATGAGGAACCAAAATTTTGTTTATTTTTTTAAAGGTTTTAAAATCTATTTTACTAAGAATTTTTCCTTTGTCATCAAATAATTCGATTTTTATTATTACTAATTTTTTCTTATCCACCCAGATTTTTTTATTCTCTTTATAAAAAATGTAATTTTTTCCATCTTCACCAAATATGTCAAATCCATCTAATGATATCTTTTGCTTAAAATTTAAAAAAGGTATTTTTCCTTCTTCAAGATCAAAAACAACCCCTTTCCTATAAAAATAAATTTTTATTCCCTGATTCATTAAAAATACTGCTCGAGGAACTCCAAACCAGCCTATAAAATTTATTTTTAATAAATTGGGTGTTTTACAAAAAAAATATCCTTTTTGAATTAACCGTTTATTCCCTATTTTTACATCCAGGTTGATACATCCGGATAAATCTTTTATTTTTTGACAGTTATAATTTATTTTATTAATTAATGCGGTTTTATTTTGTACACCATCTACTAATATTTTCTTGCCGGCACAACCTAATAGAAAAAGAGCTGCACTCAAACAAAAACAAAAAAAAGCTATCCTGTAATAAATTAACCCCTTTTGATAAATATTAATCACCTATCCTCTTACCATGCTTTTTATAATTTAAAATCTCAAATTTCCCGCCTTATCTGCCAATTTATAAGGCAAAGTGAACAATCTTTAGTCTTCCGGTCTTCCTTTTTGCATTCAAATTACAAGTTAAATATACAATTACAATTATATTTTTTATGATTTTAGCCTACCAACTGTTAAATGTTACTTAGCGGTAGAATCTCTAACAATTGCTTTATTGGATAGTGCATTCTGTACTTTTTCAATTTTTTTTTCTATTTTTTCATTTCCGGACTTAATTTTCAAAGACTCTTTCCAACAGAAAACAGCTTTTTTGTTTCTTTTAAGCGATATATACGCATCCCCTAAATGGTCCCAAACAATCGCATCGGAAATTAATTTCACAGCTTTTTCCAATTCTTTAACTGCTTTTTTATATTTATTCATCTTATAATAAACCCACCCTAAACTATCTCTGTATGCTCCATTTTGAGAATCAATTTTCAGAGCTTTTTTTATCATCTTCAATGCTTCCTCCAGTTTTATTCCCCGATCAGCCCAGGAATAACCTATATAATTATAAGCAGCCGCATTTTCAGGGTTTATTTCTATAGTTTTACAAAATTTCTCTATTGACATTTCTATTTCACCTAACTTATCATAAACAACCCCCAATTGAAAATATGCTTCTTCACTGTTTGAATTTATTTTTATTACCTCTTCGAAAGAATTTTTCGCTTTTGTATATTCGCCCATCTGTTCATAAACTAATCCCAAAAAAAGCCAACAATCACTATTTTCCTGATTTATCTTAATCGCCCAAAGTAAAATCTCTACGGCTTTTTGGTGCTTTTTCAATCGATTATACAAGTAGGCTAAATGAATATATGTCTGGGGAAGAGCTGTGTTGTGTTCTATCACTTTTTCAAAAAAAGAGCAAGCTTTTTCCCATTCTTTTTCTTCCTCGTAAATTAAAGCTAAAGAATAAAGAGCTGTCAGATTATCAGAATCTATTTTTAAAGTAGAAAAAAATGCTTTTTGAGCAAAAGCATTGTTTTTTATTTCATAATACAAAAGCCCTATTTTATTCTGAATTGCCGGATTCCCCGGATCAACCTTAGCGCATTTTTTATAATGCACCAAAGCCTTATCATATTTTTTTTCCCGTTCATAAATGCGTGCTAAAGAAAGATGCGGCAAAAAATATCCATCATTTATTTTAATTGCCTTCTCATATAAAGTAATAGCTTTTTTCTCTTTACCACATCGTTCATAACTTAAACCCATATTATAATATATCTCAGAATGTTCCCCTGATAATTTTAAAAATTTATCGTAAACACTAATAGCTTTTTGATACTTTTCAGATTGAAAATATAAAGACCCAAGATAAAAATAAGCTTCTTTTTTGTTTTTGTTTAACGATATTACTTCCTCAAAAATTCTGATAGATTGCTCCATCTTTCCCATTCCTGAATAAATACTTGCTTTAATTAATAAAGCATCTATGTTTTCCTTCTCTTCTCTCAAAATTATCTCGATTTCTTCTAATGCATTCTTATAATCCCCTAATTGTAAATACAAATCCGCTAAATCTTTATGCACTGCTATTGTCTCTGAATAAATAAGGCTTTTTCTATATTCATAAATAGCTTTCTCCAACTCGCCTTCTCTTGCATAGAAGAGTCCCATAAGATAGTGCTCACAGGCATAAGGATTAATTGTTTCCTTCGCGGAAGAAAATGCAGTAATCGACAAAACAATTGTAAAACTTAAAAGAAATAACCTTTTTAAAATTAAAAACCCGTTTCTTATTTGCATTTCATATCCCCCCATTTATTGTTGGTAATGTCAAACAAAATTATACCGCCATCTCTATGTAATTGTCACAAGTACGAAAACAAGGCAGTCCATAAACAGAAACAAAGAATAAATACTAAATCCTAATATCGAAATCCTA
>JAGLYT010000263.1 GCA_023132075.1 bacterium | reverse complement strand
AGGTGAAGTTTGTATTAATTGATCCAAAAAGGTTAGAGTTGTCAATTTATGATGGGATTCCCCATCTTTATACTCCGGTAATTTGTAAGTCTAAACAAGCTACTTTAGTTCTTAGGGCACTGATAAAAATAATGGAAGAAAGATATGAAAAATTTTCTAAAAAAATGGTGAGAGACATAGAATCTTATAATAATTTAAACACAAAATCATCTTCCGTTTCGGGAGAGGGAGATAGAGAATGTTATTTGGTTATTGTTATTGATGAACTTGCTGATTTAATGATGGTTTCTTCCCGTGAGGTAGAAGAATCAATTATTCGGCTTTCTCAAATGGGAAGGGCTGTAGGAATTCATTTAATTTTAGCTACGCAGAGGCCTTCAGTAAATGTTATTACCGGGCTAATCAAAGCAAATCTTCCTTCACGTATTGCTTTTCAGGTTCTTTCTAAAATAGATTCCCGGGTTATTCTGGATGTAAATGGAGCTGAGGACTTAATTGGAAAAGGGGATATGCTTTTTTTACCGTCAGGAGCCAGTAAACCAATAAGATTACAGGGTGCATTTGTTTCAGATGAAGAAAGTAAACGAATAATAAAATTTATAAAAGCAAACGGAAAACCAGATTATAATTTTAACCTTTTGCATACAGAACATAAGCAGGGTGAAAGAAAAGAAAAAGATTCCCTATTTGATGAGGCGGTTAACTTGGTAATCAAGGCAAATCAGGCATCTACTTCTTTTCTTCAACGAAAATTAGGAATTGGTTATATAAGAGCTGCAAAACTAATTGATAATATGGAAGAAGAGGGGATAATTAGTTCTTTGACAGATAATACTAAATCACGTAAAATTCTAATTGATAAAAATGATTATAAACAGGATTAGTGAAGGATTATAAAAAAATGAAAATAGTTAACTTTTTAGAGTCCTTTTTTACTTTACGGAAATTTTTATTTTTGTGGATTATTCTTTTCGGAGTAAGGGTTGTTTTATTAGCAGAAGGAACGAATTTATCGTTAGAAAATGTTTTAAAACATATAGAGATTAAAGAGGATGAAATTTCAAATATTAAGTTTGATTTTATTCAGCAAGTAAAGGTAAAATTAACGGAAGATGATTTTAAAATAAAAGGAAAAGTTGTTTTTCAAAAGCCCCGGAAACTATATATAAGCAGTAAAAATCATACATCACAAAAGATTGTTTGTGATGGGGAAAAATTGTGGATTTATTTGCCCGAATATAATCAGGTTAATATAGAGAAAGTAGAAAGTGATAAATTTCGGGCAGGTTTGGGTGGTGAATTTTTGGGTTTGGGTTTGGGAAAGTCTATAAGAAATTTGGTAGAAACGGGGGACGTGATATCATTTAAAAAAGAAAAGGATTGTTATTTGTTAAAAATAGCTTCTTCCGAAGCTGGTGACTTTGATGTAACTGTAAAGGTTTCAGCCCATACATGGTTACCGGTAGAAATAAGAGTAGAGACAACTGAAACGGTAATTGTTTCGAGTATTTTGAATTTAAAAATTAATACTAAAATAAAACAAAAATGTTTTAAATTTAAAATACCCGAGGGGGTGTCTGTTTTTGAAAATTAAATAAATTCAATTTCTTTATGGAGGAAAATATGGGAGAATTTAATGGTATTCGTTTGCGGGAGATACGGGAAGAGAAGAAACTTTCTTTCGGAGATATCGAACAGGCAATAAAAATAAGAGAAAAATATTTAAGGGCTTTGGAAGAGGAAAATTATGAAATTTTTCCCGCTGAAATATATGTAACAGGTTTTCTTAGTAGTTATAGTAAGTATTTAGGGTTAGATGAGGATGATGTGGTAAAGAATTATTGGCGAACTCATCAGGAAAAGGACCATTTAAATAAACCCCGGGAGGATTTAGTTAAAGTTACGAAGACTAATAATAGCAGTTTATTTGTTAAAAAAACAGGTATAATTATAGGGGTAGCTTTAGGATCAGCACTTTTACTTTTTTCGTTTTTTTGGAGTAAATCAGAATCAAATAAAAAGGATGCTGTTGGGGAAAGTATTTATCGGGAAGTACCTGTTGTTCTCCCCCCGGAAATTAAAATACCGGAAGAAGTATATTTGGAAATTAAAGGGGAAAAATCTACATGGTTAAGAGTGACGGCAGACGGAGAATTGGCTTATGAAGGTTTAATCAAAAAGGATGAAGTAATGTTTTTAGAAGCAAAAAGGGACTTTAGGCTAAGAATTGGAAACATATTTGGGATAAAGGTAAAATTTAATGGAGATTTGGTTGATCTTGGTTCCGGACAAAGAGGGGATGTTAATGAAATTTTTTTAGAAAAGGAACCGGAATGAAAAATGTTGGAATAATTAGTTTAGGTTGTCCCAAGAACTTAGTGGATAGCGAAATTATGACCGGTTTATTAATGAAAGAAGGATATAATTTTGTTTCTGAGGAAAAATTTGATAGTGCAGATGTTTTAATTGTTAATACCTGTAGTTTTATACAAACGGCTAAAGAAGAATCTATTAATACTATTTTAGAATTAGGCAGGTATAAAAAAAGAGGAAAGTGTAAAATTTTAATTGTGGCAGGCTGTTTTGTTCAGCAATATAGGGATAGGTTGATTAAACAGTTCCCGGAAGTAGATTATTTTATCGGAACAGGGGAAATTTTTAAAATATTGAAAGTAGTGGAAGG
>JAGLYT010000262.1 GCA_023132075.1 bacterium | reverse complement strand
TTTTGAGCTTTCTTCCGCTGTTTCATATATCCTCTCATTTATACCCTTTAGACACATCCGGGGAACAAACAGTTTATTACCTCCACCGGACATATTTCTGTTAATATAAGCAAAATTAACCGCTTGTCTTATTTCTTTTTTAAAATCTTCATTATTTATTTGTTTCATAAGAAAGGCGGGAGAAATTAATTTGGTCTGCCGGGGTAAACGATACAAATCCCCCACGAGCTTTTGACAGGAAATAATATCAGTAAGCACCACCCCGCTTAAATGCGCCCAACTATATTCGGGAACGGAAGTGACCATAAAAGAAACAATCACACCCGTCACCAGTAATTTAAAAAAGAAATTGTTTTCCCTTTTAGCCAATTTTAACATTCAATATTCACCCTTAATTGAAAAAAAATTAACCTTACCCATATTTGCGGCAAAGATTACACAATAAATACCACAAAATATTGGCAGCCGCAGGCTTCAGCCGGCGAATTTTTTTGCTGATTATTACCAAATATTACCACTTTTTCACGCAAACTACTTGTCCGCCAGTCTGTAAGGAGGAAAGTTTGCGACTACCAAATTCGTATTTTTCAACAATCTCTTTATAAGGCTATAGTTAATGCCGTAGCTGCCTCATGAACTTGTCCTGACTTGTAGTCGAAAGATGAGGCCTTTTTTATATCATCACTATATTTAATTAGACCCAATCATTGCTGTAATTCCTTTTATATTAGGCAACCCAGGTATATAAACATCTTTCGGCCCTTTACTATTAGTAATTCCTTTAGGAGTAAGGCTTACAATTAAATCATCCGGTATTTTGGGTGGTTGAGCATCTGCCACCTTAATACCCCCTTTGTTTTGAACAAGATTAGCCATAGTTTGTTCATTTATCTTAGAAACTATGACCATATTTTTATCACTAAATCTGTGAATAATCTCCATTCCTGCCCGTCCTAAATCTTTTTTAAGAGCATTCATTACCGCTCGTTGGCTAAAACCTTTTTTACTTATTACTTTCACTTGAACCTTACTCACCTTAAAACCTTTATCGGCAGCTATATTTATATTTTCCTGTAAGGCGTTCATGAAATCTAGCCCGACATTTTTAACATTTGAAGAAATAACTATCGGATTATTGGTTACTACTAATCCTCCTTCAAAAGATTTATCCATATAACCACGCTGATCCAGTCTACTTTTTAAAACATTTATTTTTTGGGAAATATCTCTTTCTTTACTGTTTATGGTTACAACTATAGGCTCCTCAATGCTTCTACTTTCTATTTCCCTCCTTATTTGTTTCAATTGCTTCTTTGTACTTGCCGTATCTTTTAATATTATTGCCCTCATTCCCATCGTTTCCGCAACCTCTTTTAAGTGAGGGAAATTAGCAGTATTTTGTGATATATCAATATTCCTGGCCATTTGTAAAGCTTCAGATTGTCTCTCTACCGGTAATTTCTTCGCTAATATTTCCCCGGAAACAGCTATTACTCTCATCTGTTCTTCTCCCAAAACAGTATTTCTTGCCCGCCTGTTCAGAACAACAGTTTTCACCAACGATTGCAATTCACTCTTTCCTATCCGGATAGGATCCATTGTTGCAATTGCTCCTTTGACTTTAACCGTACTAATTTTACCTTTTACTTTTAAAACATTCATAGAAGTATCTGGTAGAAGAAGAGACTTTAAATCCCTCAAGCTGGTAAAAGCATCATTAATAACCCCCGGAGTTTTTGGTGATATAGTTCCTGGTAATGCCGTAGTTTTAGCAACTATAACCCGGTCCTCAAGCATTAAAGCAATTTTCCTCATCTCTAATCCATCCCTTACCTCCCGGATAAAAGCCTCTGCCTTCTGCGAATTGGGATTTATTTTGAGTTCTTTAATATTTCCATTGTTAGAATCTATAATTCCTTCTCTTCCTTTTATGGAGGTATCTATTAAAGTAATCTGTTTATTTATATCATTCTTTCTTGCTTCTACTATCATTTCCTGAACTATTTGCCGCTGTCTATTACTTTTTATATTAGAAAGATCTACAATTATATCCCTTGCCGGAACAGTTAAAACATTTTTCATCGCTACCAAATCAAAACCTTCTCCCTTTGTAGTCACAGCCAATACACCCTTTCCGGGATTTATTGGATTTACAATCAATCCTCTCGACTCTAAACTTTTTGCATAATTTATCGTTATATCCACAGGCCGATTTATTCCTCTCCCCTGATTAGAAACTATATCAACAACATCTCCTAATCCCTGTTTATAATTATCATTTTCTATATCCAATTTTAAATTGTTCACAACATTTTCCGGCAAACGGCATAATTCCCCTTTTATGTTTTCATTATTAAACATCCGGACTGCTATTTCCCCTTGAGTTTCGGAAATCAAGGTAATCTGCTCATCCTTGTTTAAACTTATTATTCTGACTACTTCTGCTTCCACTTGTTTTATCTCACTTCTGCTTAAACTGGAAATATCTACTATTACCTCTATTGCCTCTCGGGCACTAATATCATTTAAAGCTTCTTTCACTGTTTTAACTTTAAACTTCACACCTTCTTTTACACTCAATACTACTACTGCCTTTCCTTCCGGTGTACTAATTATATTCACTGCTATATTACCACTGCTTTCTATCTGCTTTAGCTCCGATATAACCTTCGAACTAATTTCTATTCCT
>JAGLYT010000261.1 GCA_023132075.1 bacterium | reverse complement strand
AACATCTCAAAAATAACTTCCTGCCCGATTAAACTTCCTAAAGTGGCATGAACCACTCTCCCGGACTTAAAATATATTTTCCCTATTTCATTGTTTTTTTTTATTTGTAAACATCCTGATTTCCCCGCCATTTCCAAAATTTGAATTGTATCAGTCAAATTAACATCTTCCAGAGAACCCCGTAAACTCATTTTTCCTACCCCCGCATTTACCGAATTTAATTTTTCTATATTCTTACACATTTAACTCGAATTTTTCAATAACTGACTTACAAATTACTTTAATTGTAGCAAAAACCCCTATACCCTTAATTGCAACCGCTTCAAAAGAAGGCTTTTTATGAATATTTATCGTTTCTTCCAGCTGACAAACCGGATTAATATCGGACAAATCCCGCTTATTATATTGCACAACACAAGGCAAAGTATCGACATCCAGTTGATATTCTTTTAATCTAAGCAAAAGTTCATTATAACTATTTACATTTTCATTCAATCGATGTTTTTGTGAATCAACTATAAAAACAACTCCATCTGCACCTTTTAAAATTAGCTTACGGCTCGCTTCATAATATTCCTGCCCTGGAACCGTATAAAGATGAACCCGGGTAGTAAACCCTTTTATTTTCCCCAACTCCAAAGGAAGAAAGTCAAAAAACAAGGTGCGTTCCTGTTCAGTCATCAATGAAATCATTTTTCCTTTATAGGACGGCGATATTGATTGGTAAATATATTCCAGATTCGTAGTCTTTCCACCTAAACCAGGGCCATAATATACAATTTTAAAATTAATCTCCCGTAAAGCGTAATTAAGGGATGCCATTATTCTTCCTTCGTTTCTGTTTTTGTCTGATCAATCAAGGCAGAATCCGAATCAGAAAAAATGGTATCTATTAAATTAGTAGCATATTCTTTAAAATTAGATAATTCCACCTTCACCCTTTCTTCCTCTCTTTTTCCCCCTTTAACTAATGATTCCGTCACTTTTTGAGATGCCTCTTTTGCATAAAACCTAACCTTTCCCACGTTCTTAAGATTTTCAAATACCACCACCATCATCGCAATAGAACCTAACAAGGAAATATGCACATGCCTCTTTTCTCCCTGTTGAAGCAGAATACTAAATTCTCTCTCCCCCAAAAGAGAGGCTACCTCTTTTGTCGCCGCAAAAGATCCTGCAACCAATGCCGCTAAAGCAGTAGTATTAATAAAAGAAACATCCCCTCTACTGGTTATTAACTGCCCGTCTTTGGTAATCAAAATTATACTTACGGACTTTGTTTTAATTATAAAATCATCCAGATATTTATCAATTTCTTTTATTTGAGATGAGAAAGTAACCGTTTTATGATTTTCCATTCTTTGTCTTCTCCCCTTTTGTATAATAAAATAAACCGTCTCTTTAAACTTTAATATTTAATACTGTTTTTTCTAAAACATTTTTCACTAACTCCATTTCTATGGATTTCTTGTCTAAAAGAAACGCTTGCAAAAATATAGCATCACATAAAACATTTATCCAAAAAGGATAAGATATTTTATTTTTTTTATCTAAACTTTCAAAAATCTTTTCTTTTATTTTTTCAGAAAATAATTCCTTTTTGCCGCCATATAATTCAAGTCTTTGATCAATATATCCTTTCACATCCGCTAAACTGAACACCCCCAGAGGATATTGCTTTGTTACTTCTTTTAATTTTTCATTTTTTTCTACCCACTCATTAATTAAGGATGAACCCAATAAAATAAAACTAACGATACTCCTTCCATCCTCGTCTTTTAACTCCGTCAACCGAAGCAAGTTAACTATTGCCTCTTCCCCCGCAAGATTATTACTATTATCAATTAAAAAAATTGTTTTTTCTTTCTCTTTATTATATTCCTGCCCTATAAAATCAATAACACTTTTTATTTCTTCCCCGGAAATATCGATATGCCTTATTACTTTTTTTAGAAATGAATCAAAATCAACCTGCTTTTTTGTAACAACCAAAAGAACAACCTTATATTCTCCCTCTTTCAATAAACTATCTAACAGTTTTATTCCTAAAGTACTTTTCCCCGCATTTCTGTCTCCTGTAATTGTTAACAAGGGAACTCTGAATTCTTTGATTGTTTTTAAAACCTCTTGTTCTATATTGCCATTTCGTTCACTCGGATAATAACTAGTTAAATCCAAAGCATTTTTAAACGGCAATTCTCTAAAGCCAAAAAAGTCTTTATACATAACCCCTCAATCATTACCTACTAATTATATTCAAGCAAATAATTCTTTTAATCTGCTTAAAATAACATTTTTTGTTATTTTTATTTTACAATTTATGGTTTGTCCATTGAAGTTTTTATCTCAGGTAGATTTTTTTATCAGTGACGACTACTATAATACATAAAATCAAGAAAGTCAAGTTTTTTTCAATTACCTTATTTTTATACTACTCCCCCTTTTAATATCAATTCCTTTCTTAATAAATTCAACGCAGCATTTTTTACCTGTTCTTTAATTTTTTCACGTTTTCCCACAAATCTATATTCTTCACATATTTCCCTGCTATTTGAAACCAAAGCGACATAAACCAACCCTATGGGTTTCAGTAAAGAACCTCCACCCGGCCCGGCAATACCCGTAGTAACCAGGCCAATATCCGTCCGGGCAATATGCTTTATTCCCTGAGCCATAGATAAAGCAACTTCCCTGCTCACCGAACCAAATTTATTTAAAATCTCTTTT
>JAGLYT010000260.1 GCA_023132075.1 bacterium | reverse complement strand
ATGCTGCAGCATTTATTTCTCCGCCGCCTTCAATCATTATGCTGAAAATATCTAAAGTTCCCAATTTTTTTATTAAACTTTTAAAATCAATCCTTTTTTCTTTTTCTTTAACTGTTAAAACTTTAATCCCTTTCCTTGTAAGCAAATCAACCTTTTCCCTGTCCGCGTATTTTGTAGTAACAATAATCGTGGGAACACTATTATCAATTACGTTAGCATTCAAGGGAATTCTTAAATGGGAATCCAAAACAATTCTAACCGGCCTATCTTTTCGTTTCCCTTTAATCCTGCAGGTCAAACATGGATTATCCTTGATAATCGTATTTATCCCCACTAAAACGGCATCTACCCAACTTCTAATTCGATGAACATATTTACGGGACTTTTCTCCCGTTATCCAACGGGATTCTCCCTGAAAAGTGGCAATTTTCCCATCAATACTCTCCGCTGTTTTTAATATTACAAAAGGTTTTTTCGTTTTAACCCGCTTTAAATAAAATTTATTAAGTTCTTCCGTTTGCTTTTTAAGAACACCCACCTTGACTTTAATCCCGTTCGTTTCTAATTTTTTTATTCCTTTCCCATCAACAAACTCATTCGGGTCTTTCATCCCGATAACAACTTTTTTTATACCGGCTTTTATTATTTTATCCGTGCAGGCATGAGTTTTACCTATATGACAACAAGGTTCTAAATTAACATACATTGTAGCATTTTTACTTTTTTCCCGTGCATCATTCAGGGCATATACCTCTGCATGTGCACCACCAAAAAAACGATGATATCCTTTACCGATAATCCGATTCCCTTTCACAATAAGACATCCCACCAAAGGATTAGGAGCAACTTCTTTTCTGCCTTTTTCGGCTAAGGCCAAAACCCTTTTCATATAATATTCATCGGTTTTTTTCTTCATTTTTTAATTAAAATTATACCTCCGGTAAGATTAATTAGCCTTTACTTCAACAAAGTTCTGCTTACTTTAACATAACTAAAAACCTCTTGTCAAGAAGAACCCTTTTTTTCTTTTTCTATTTAGGAAACGTCCATAAATAAATATCTTTGGAAAATCCGGCAGTAATCGCTTTCTGACGCAGATGATAGGCCTCTTTATAAGTTAAATTAGCTCCTATAACTACTGCGTAATATGGATTTTCTCCATACGGGTCAAATATTTCAGCTGTAAAACCTTTTTCTTCGTCAACAATTTGTTTCACTTGTTCTTTGGCATCTTTAAGTTTTTGATGCGAACCTACAATTATAAACCAAACTTTTTTAGGGTTTGAACCGGTCAATCCCCGCCAAAATTGTTGAACAGAACTTTCTTTCGGCAGAGAAAATATTTTCGTCTTGTTAATCTCTCTTGATTCTTCCATTGATTTTTCCGTTGATTCTTCCTCCGGTTCTTCTGTTGTAAGGTCTTCGACCGGCTGAGCATAAACAGGAGAAACAAGACTAAACGAAACATGAGCCGTTCCATCAGCCACCTTAGGAACCTCAATGTTTCCTGCATTAATCATAGCAGTAATTAGCGCCGGAGCAACTATTCCCAATTCAAAGATTTTTACCGCACTGTTTTCTTTTTTGTGAAGAAAAGCAGTAATACCACCCAAATAGAAAAGAACTATCACCCGAATAAAATACCCAAGAAAAGAAAGAAATGTAAGCTTAACCAAAAGCACATCCAAATCAACAACCAACAAGTTCATTATTACCGGAGTTAATGCCCCCAAACCGCCAATCATAATCTTTTTTCCAGTTTTCATTTTTTCCTCCACCTATTAAATCAAATCTTAATCATAAAACAGATATCAAATGTCATATTTAATCAAGTAACCGTTTTTCACCGGTGATGGCTTGTAATTCTCCTATATTTTGAGTTGCTTCCAGACAACCCAAGTATTTCCCTTCAGAATCTCTTAATGCGTAATATTCAATCAAGATTTTTTGTTTCTCACCCTTTGGCGGGAATGGTATATCAACCCAAAAACGAGCTTTATCCCTTTTCCCTTCTTTCATTTCGCTCAAAATTTCCTCTACTTTGTTTTGACTTCTTTTTGGATGACAATCACGAACATCCTTGCCGATAACAACAGTAGCTCTTTTGAAAATACGTGTGTTATGTTTATTCCATGCTACTACTCTATCATTTGCATCAAGAACAGAAAATTCAACAGGTATCGTCTCAACAACTGCTTCTAATAAATCTCCGTTTAATTCTCCAATCATTTTTATTTCCTCCGATTTAAACTAAGTTTTTATTATATATGTTTTTTCACCATTTGCAGTCTTTTATTTTTGCCTTTATCTATGGACTGTCGACTGTGAACTATGGACTATTTTTTTTCGCGTGCCCAAAGGGTAAAATTATGCATCTAGAGAGAAATATATTTTACCTTTATTTTCCTCGTTCGGGTGAACACAAGGGTTCACCCCTACAATAACATCTCCAGGCTTAACTGTTTTATCAAAATCCCCCTACTCCCCTTTTTCAAAGGGGGAAAAACTGCCTTTTTGCTATTCGCCATTTGCAATCTTTTATCTTTTAATTTTGTTCCTTTTTCTTCGTCCTTTGTTTTGAATTTTGAGTTTTGTATTTTGCCTGTCCGCCAATCTTTAAGGCGGGAGTTTTGTATTTTGAATTTGCCTGTCCTCCAGTTTGTAAGGAGGGTTTAGTATTTAGAATTTCGAATTTAGTATTTTTCTTTTATCTGTTATCTATGGACTATGGACT
>JAGLYT010000026.1 GCA_023132075.1 bacterium | reverse complement strand
TAAAATTCTTTTCCCGGGAAAGATTAAATAGAATTTTCATTTTCCCTTTAACCGGAAAAATACTGAAATCAAATAAAGCAATCTTTCTTTTGGTTTCCTGCTTTAAACTGACAGATAAAGCGGCTGTAAGTAAAGCACTTGTCCGGCTTCCTATATCTAAAATAGAAATAATTTTTCCCGACATAAATATTTTCTCACTTTTTATTTGATTTTATAAAAGTCGGAGTAATAAACACCGTTACTTCCGTGTCCCCTTTATCTGAATCCCGCACTCTAAAAAAATATTTTAATAGAGGAATGTCCCCTAAAATAGGCACCTTTTGGTCACTTTTCTGTTCTATCGTTTGTTTTAATCCGGCAATTACAATAGTAGATCCGGCGGGAACTTGTACCTGAGTACTTGCTCTTCTTTCGGTAATGGCCGGGATTAAATACCCCTCCATTTTTACAGCGTTGTCATAATCCAACAAACTTAAACTAACCGTGATTCCCGTAGCAATAATTTTCTTTGCCTCATCACCGGTAGGACTGATTTCCAGAGTTATTCCATATTTTTTCCATTCTACACTCGTTCTACCTTCATCCTGAGGAACAATAAAAGGGATCTCCCCTCCTACATGAAAATCAGCTTTTCCACCACTTACAGATACCAGATTGGGCTTAGCTAAAATGCGTGCTTCCCCTTCCTGCAGTAACATATTCAAAGTAGTCGTAAGTTTGGTCATTCGAGCAATAGTTCCTAAATCAAAAATACCGGGAATGGTTTCCTCTTCGAAAGAGATATTATCCGCCCATTGAATACCCATTTTTTTAAGTGAACCCACCTTCACCTCTATTATCTGAACCTGCAGTTGAATCAATGGTTCAGGAAGTAAAGAGTGTGATACCTGTAAATAATATTTTTCCCGTCCACCATTATTATTCCACACCAGTAAAGAAGTAGTCCCGCTACCTGTCCCGTTAATTAATATTTCTTTTTTAGAAACCATAGTAACATCTGCCACCATAGGATTGCCTATAGCTATCTTTTTTATAGAATAGGCAATGTTGATGACTCTGGATTCTCCGACCATCAGCTTTAAAACTTTGTCTTTTGCGGAAATGTAACCCGACAACAAAAATAAAAAGAAAAAAACACCTATTAATTTTCTAAATATCATTCTGTTCCACATTATTTACTCCTTGAGTCTTTATTAGTACTCGCTGGGCATCATTTCTTTAATCCCTTTAATGATAGGAGGCATATCCAATTTATTTCGGGATGAAGGGGTTATATTTTTCTCGTTCAGCAAAGAAGATAAATTTGTTCCGCAAACAGGGACCGTTTCTATATTTCCCTGTGCTTTTAAATAAAGCATCAATTCTCCCTGATGAGCGGCAAAAATAATTCTTTCCGCTTCCTGGGGAGTTACACTTAAAGTTACCGTGCGCAATTCTTCTTCCGGAACAGCGGTTTCGTATTTTCCTTTTTTTCTTTTAGGAATAATTGTCCCGACAAGTTGTTTGTTCACTGCTAAAACCAATAAATTCTGCATTAAAGTAATTGTTTTTGCTTCCAATTTGTTCTTCTTTTCGTATTCAAAAGTAGTAATTAAATTAACCCGGTCACCGGCTTTAATCAACCCCGATACACCACTAACTTTATCCACACCTAAAGAAATTGCCCCTTTTCCTTCCGGAATAACAAAAGACAATCTTGTTCCTTTTTCAAGAGAAGAAAGTTTAGTAGCAACGATCTGTTCCCCAATCATAATGGGAACAATCGTTGAATAAATATTTCTTCCTCTTTTGCCCATAAGCTCTTCCAACGATGTAAGAGCTCCCGGCTGTCGAAACTGTAAAGGAATTTTAGCCACTTTTACCATTTCTTTTCCAATAAAAGTAGCAGAAGGGATATAATCTTTAGCCACTAAAACTTCTACTTTTTTACCTCCGGCCAAATATGCTTCTTCCAAACTATTAAGATATCCTCCTACCAAGACTACGGTTATAAAAGCAATACCTAATGATGCTATTAACAATTTTTTATTTTTCACTATCCTCCCCCTCTTCCCCCTTATTCCTCTTGTGCTTCCTCAATTTTCTCAGAGGCTTTTTCAAATCCACCCTTAACCTTCCCGCCAAAAATTTTTATTGCCCCAAAAACGGCAATTGCTATCAAAAGCACCAGTAAAACATATTCAGTCAATCCCTGTCCCTGCCGATTTTTTCTTAAATTTATCATCTTATTTCACCCCCCTTTTTTTAAAATAAATACTAAATCCGAAATACGAAATCCTAAACAAATTCCCGCCTTACTGACTGGCAAACAAGCAAAATTCAAAATCCTAAATTCAAAACAAAGGACAAAGAAAAAAACAGGCACAAAGGCGCAAAGTTACAAACAAAAGACTAAAGATCCGCTTTACTAATTGGCGGACAATATAAAAACACAAAATGAAAATCCGCAAATCCAAATCAACCCGAGATCCTTCGATTCCCTTCAAGGGAGTTTATGCTGAACAAAGCAAAGTGCTCAGTATCAATGAAACTTTTTATGAATGGGACAAATTACTTCCGGGAATACCAAACATCCACGTATCATTGGCACACTCACAACATCCTTTCAACACCATCGGATCAGGAAACCCGGGAATTTTCCTCAATAATACCGGCGGCTTTAATTCATATTTTACACTGACCCTGGCCGGCCTCCTACCGCAACTTGTGTCTATATCGGAATGATTTATCCTTATCTTACTCTCGGCCAATTTATTTTCCCTCAAAAAATCTTTTACCTCTCCCATCACCTGTTCTGTATTATAATTGGCATGAACAATAAGAAACACCCCATGCCGACAGGCCATATTTAAACGTATCTGGGTAATAAAAATAGCCGCAAAAAACCAGATTCCGGCTATTAAAGCGGCAACAATAGGAACAATAAAAAGTGTTTCCAATAATGCCTGCCCTTTTTTATTTTTAAACCCAATTTTCTTATGCATTTAATTTATAATACCTTTTCACAACTTAAAAATTCTTAAAAAAAAGTATGTAATTCAATGTTTTATTGCTTTACCCGCAGGTATTCCGGGCAACCCCGGAATCAAAGAAATATCTCCTACCGGTACAAGATGCGCTTCCCATCCACCGGAAACAGCTTGAAGCCATTTAAAAATAACTTTCAATCCCCATTTTGTTTTCTTTTTTGGAAACATTGAACCTTTTGCATTATACGGACGAGCTGCAGCTATTGCCAGTATTTCAGGAATTTCCGTTATACCAAAGAAATTTTTCCCCATAGGAAAAAAATTTGACTGAGGACGCTTATATGCTATAGCAATATTCTTCCTGGGCCCATATTTATCTTTTAAATAATACCAGGTATTCACTCTCTTTGTAAAAAAAGGAGGGGCAGGAGCCGGTAAACCGTAAACCACTGCTGTACTCCAAAATCTAATCTTAACTTTATCGACTTTAAGCCCCAGGGAATACATCCCTGGAATCGGAAGAGATTTTATCCCATCCGCACCCGATTTTTTAGCCACTTCATTTGCCTTCAAATAAGCCCATCCTCCTCCGTAAGAACGAATAATCCCGCTTATCATCCGATTTAAGTTTTTAGTAAGTTGATAAGTATAATAAGGATTATTAAAAGGAATCCATGCTCCTTGGGGAGGCAAAATTTTAGACCCTTCATAAACAATATAACTTCCCAAAATAGAATTGTAAAGACCTGCCAAATTCAGAGCCCTCGCGCGATAACACGCAGCTGTTTGTGCCGCACAATCAGCCGCATTTTGAACAATAATTCTATCCCTGAGCATTACCCCCATATTCACTACCAGCATCCAAAACATCACTAAAGCCAACACTGTCAAACACATAAAAGGCAATGTTTGGCCGTTATTGTTTTTCAATTTCGATTTAATCATTATGTGCTCCGGGATATGCTTTATAGTAAAATTTTTCGTCCGGAGAAATAACCATTCTTGAAAAAGTAACTCTCGGAGTCATAAAGGCAGGAAGTGAACTTGTATTATATCTATCATAAAAAAATGTACCTTGCGTAGAAGAATTGGCAGGACGAAAAAGAAAAGCAAAGATTAACTTTTCCAGATAAGTCAATTTGACAGTTACAATTTTTATAGGCTTATTCCCATAATCTTTTTTATTGTTAACTACATCTTTATAAAAAAAATCAACCAGGGGATAAATCCCTCCCGGGCCTAATAAAACAAGTTTTTTAAATTGTGTACCTAATAATACAACCCGTCCTACCCAACAAGAAACTTCCTCGGGATTTCCCCCTCCCCCATTTACTATTCTCGAACGTATTGCCGATTGCACAGCATCATAACCGGACATATAGGTAGTCGCAATCAAAGACAACTGCATCAAACCAAAAATAAAGACACATACAATTAAAACAACAACCATCGACTCTAACATTGCCTGTCCTGATTGACCATTGCACATTTAAAACAATCTCACTCTCAAGGTAACATTCCCAACCCACCTGTTCTCAGAGAAGCTACATGATTAAAATATTTTGCAATCGATTTTGCAAAAAGTTTATTCACACCCATAGCCGCCACAATTAAAACCAGACTTAATAAAATATACTCCGTTGTTGCCTGTCCCTGACGATTTATTTTTTTTTTCATTCCTGTTGTCTTTCTATATTTTGGCTTAAAAAAGTAACCGTGGTAATTTTATCTTTGCTAAAATAACCACTATTAACCATTATCTGAACTTCTCTATCTCCTTTAACGTAAGTAAGTGCCTTCTTTTTTAGAGAAAGTTTTTCATCTTTTTTCCATCCTCCGGAACTCATTTCTTTTCTGTAAAATTTCAACACTTCCGCTTTATCAGCCTTTACTTCATAAACTACCATTCGAGAATTTTCATCCCCTACATAGAAAATTCTAACCATTCCTATATAACGGGTTATCCCCGGAATATCCTTGCCAAGAACATCTTTTCCCTTATTTTTCCCCGTTTTTCCTTCCTGCATTTGAGCAACTATCAATTGTTTTTGCTCTTTCCCTTTTTCCACATACTCTCTTATCGCCTGTCGGTTTTTTAGAAACCAAACTACTTTAAAAACAGTTATTATAAAAAAACCCAAGATTAGCACACATATAATACGAAATAACAATTTCCCTTTTTCCACTGATTTTATTTTTTCCTTTAATCGACGAAAAGACATATTTCGCTCCTTTTTTACCTGAATAAACAGAAAAATATTACTTTATTACTACTATTTTTTCCGTTTTAGTAAAATTACCGGCTTTTATATTAACAAAATATACCCCGCTGGCTGCCAGTTTACCATCTTCATTCCGGCCATCCCATATTTGGGTATAAACGACATCACTTAATTTGTCACTATCTACTAAAGTTTTTATTAATTTTCCGCTCATATCATAAATTCTAATTACTACACGTTCATCCTTTTCTGTTACATATCGTATTTTAGTATAATCTCCTTTTGCCGGATTAAACGGATTATTCCAGTCAATAGAAAGGTTATTTTTAGCAATATTAAACGGCCGGGCTTGTTTTATAGTAGTAAACGTTCCGGCATCAGTCCAATCACTCCATGTACCATGATTATCCATTACCCTTGCGCGCCAACAATATGTTTGATCGGTTTGTAAAGCATCCAGTCCTGTATATTGTACGCTAGTTGCTGTTAATAACGGAGAACATGTCCAGATATTCCCATTTGCAGTTGTAGTATCCACGTCTATTTGTATCTGAGCAGCTTTTTGAATATCCCCTGTATCAGCATCTGCAAATACCCATGACCAGGAAAAAACAGGGCCTCGGCCTTCTACCACAACTTCATTATTATTTTGAACATCATCTACTTCAAAAACAGGTACGGTAATTGTCGGTGTACTGTTAGCTACCACATTTCCTACGGCATCAAATTTAATATCAAAATATGTATCAACGATATTATCACCTACCTCCTCCCATGTTCCTGCTGTACCGCTATGGCTAGAACCGTCACTCTCCCCGGTAGTTTGAGGATTATCAATCAAGGAAATACAATCAATAATATGGGAAAAACCCGTCTCAAAAGGCCTTACTTCGTGTGAGGCTCCCCCTGTCCAGGCGGCAGAATGAAAAAAACAAACAAGGCTAAAAGTAACTGTTTTATCTAAATAATGTGTTGAACTACCCAAACCCGGGTCAGTAAAAGGCACGCTAAATTCCATAAAATAAGGGCCGGTAATACTATTAGTAGATGTGTATTGACTATAATTAACCGAACCAACCGTTGAACCACCAGGTATTATGTCATCAACAAGCACAGCAACATTATTCTGGTAAGCATAAACTAAATATTCCCAACCGGCATTATCACTTATTTGGGCTAAATCATTTTCATCCCCCGATATGGGCAACAAATTCAAACCACCGGATTTATCATAATCTATAGCTACCTGAACAAAAGGATAGGAAACCCCTGTTGTTCCCAAATCTAAGTCTTTAAACTTTACCAGAAAATATAACGCATTCGTATCCGCAGTAATACGCACCTCGGTAATATCACAGGAAGGAGTCACCCCGCCTGTTTCATAATAGGTGGTATTTCTTCTTTCATCGTTAGTAGTATCTCTCCAAATCCACTCTCCATTACGTACTATTGCAGAATTTATATCTGTGTCTGTAGCTGCTATAACGCTCCAGTCACTGGCATCTCCATCAACAACAATAGCTATTGCTTGAGAACACCCCAAAAAAATAAAGAAAACAACCACCATTGCGATTATTTTCCTGATCATATTACCCCCTTTGTTTTTTGTTAAATAGTTTCACTCTTTCCCGATTACAAAACTTCTATTTTCTCTAAGCAGACTATACAAAAATTTCTTATTAAAGTCAAATAAAAAATCCGCCATGAAATAATGGCGGATTATCATTCTTACCCAACAAAAAAAACAACAAAAAACAACTATTTAAAAATCATTAAAAAGAACAATAATTGTTTATTATTGCAAAAATTATCAGCATTCCCGCATTTATAATTTAATCTTTTTAATTTTTAAATATGCTTCCAGAGAACCTGTCTTTTTAAATATTTCCCAATAAGGACTATTTTGCTGTTGATCCAAAAGGCTGATAATTACTTCCTTATCAGTGTATCCACTGGAAACTAACATTTTACCCAGCCGCTTATGATTTTTTTTCTTTTTTTGCTCTTCAAGCACTGCTTCTAATTGTTTTTTTGTTATTACTTTCTCTTTCCTTAACATTTCACCTAATCTTGACATTTTATCCTCCTTTTACCACTATGAAATACCCCCCCTTGCAGACAAACATTCACCTATAAAAAAAGCCCGATTGCCTCTCCAGCTTGGCAACCCGGCTAACTCGTCAAAAACGAACCCCGTGGTTTTGCGTCATACAATTTCTTGTACTTTGCTTTTATCAAGCAAAACAACAAAGATTTCTTCCTAAAATCCCTTTATCTCCACTTAATTGAAATATATCACAGGTTTCGCCATTTGTCAACCACTTTTTTATTATTTTTTATTTTTCCTTTTTTACTCATTTTTTTCAGGTTTTTCTTTATTCTTTTATTATCCGGATCCATAGCTAATGCCCGCTTATATAAACTTTTTGCTGCTTTCTTATTTCCTAATTTATAGTAACAATACCCCATGCCGGCATATAATTCAGCAGTTTTGTGCCCTCGTTTTAATGCCCCTCTATACTCTTTAATTGCTATTTGGTATTTCTTTTGTTTAGCATATTTCTTACCATTTTGATAAAATTCTACCCCTATTTCTTTTTTGTTCTTATTTTTTTTGCTCACTTTTTTGTTTTTTATTTTCTGTTTTTTGACAACTTTTTTCTTTTTACTAACCATTTGTTTTTTAACAGATTCTTTCTTCTTATTAATCTTCTTTTTTCTAACAATTTTTTTCTTTTTACTAACCGTTTCTTTTTTAACAGTTCTCTTCTTCTTATTAATCTTCTGTTTTTTAACAACTTTTTTCTTTTTACTAACCTTTTGTTTACTGACCTTTCGCTTTTCTTTTCCAAACGCTACATCATTTTTTCCCCATTTTAATCCAAAAGACAAGCGGTGAGTATTTCCTAATTCATTAAACGGAACAAAAGCATAATCTAACTGATACATTTTCATATTTACCCCTAACCCAACAGATAACCCGGTAAAACTATCCTTATCCGAACCTGTTTTCAGATCCTTCCCAATACTTTTGTACCCCATTCGAAGAGAAACTAATTTATTCCAGCAATATTCCCCTCCGATATTAAAATTAAAATCCCCTCCTTGTGGTTGATATAAATTTAAACCTATTTTAAGAGCATCAGCTAACAAACTATATCCCAAACCAATATCAAGCATTAAGGGTAAATCGTGTTTCTCTTTAATAAAAGCTTTTGTTTGTAATCCAAAATTTTTTACTGAACAGGCCAGAGTTAAATCATTTGCCGGCAAATCATACAATGTCCCTATGTCAAAAGCAATGGCATTGGCGGTATAACCCTGTATATCTTCATGTACTCCCTTCATGTTTATACCTACATTTAACCCTCCGGCAACCTCACAACCATACGCAGCTATTACTGCCAGGTCATAGGGACGGTAACAACCCAAATTTACCCCATCAGGGTCATCCAGTGTAGTTTCCTGTATCTGTCCATAATCCAAATAAACGACACCTACGCCTAAACTACCCTTCACTAAAGGTAACGCATAACCAAAATATCCTGAATTAATGCCTGCTACATAACTCAGATAAGAGGCGGTAACCTCACGCTCGGTTATATGTCCTAATCCTGCCGGATTCCAATAAATAGCGTTAATATCATCTGCTAATGCACTATATGCTTCTCCCATACCAACCGGCCGTGCTCCCGCACCTATTTTTAAAAAGTTGAAAGCTGTTGTCCCGGCACCTTCACCGGCAAAACAAAATACATTCTGAAATATATAAAACATAAGGGATGCAATAAAAAACCCCTTCCATATTAATGTCCGGTTCGTTTCTTTTGCCTGTTTTTGTTTTTTTATGATCTTTTTCATTTTTTTGCCTTACATTTAAACTTTCTTAAATACAACTTTAATTCTGCTCTCTCGAAATCTACAACAATCATTTTATTTTGTCTATGTGATTTTAATCACTTCTTTGTTTTTTAACACCTTAGTATCTCTGTAATCAAAAAAAATTATTATTGTTACATTCCCTTTTTAAGCATAACACAGATTTTTTATTTTAGGTAGGTGATTTTGGTCACTTCTCTGTTTTTCAGCATTTCAAATGATGCTACAGCCAATTATTTTTTGCAATTATTGTATCTTTTTTTCAAACATAACACAAGTTTTTTTTAACAAAGCACCTTTTTATTAATTTCCCAGATATCGAATAAGTCATTTAGACAAAACAAAAAAACATAACACAATCTTAATAAAGTTTATCTCCATTCTTATCTTTTTTTTCTGTATTTTCCTAGTATTAACTCTTTATCAATTATTTTACTATACTCACCTTTCCTGTTTTTTTACCTTCCGAAGATATAATCGTATAGATATATATTCCACCGGCTACCCCTGATATATCCCATTCCTCACTTCCGCCATCTGCTATATCTTTGTGTTTTATTGTTTTAACTAGCTCACCTGAAATTGTATATATTCTTATCGCCGCTTCTTTTGGTAAATTACTAAAATTTATTATTTCATTTAAACTTTTTCCTTTTATGTAAGGATTGGGATAAGTTACTATCCCTTCCACTTTTATCACTTTTATAATTACTACTTGTTGGGCACTATTACCATTGGTATCGTAGGCAACTACTTTCAATGAATGTTCTCCCTCTGATGCATCTTTTGCATCCCATATCCATTCATAAGGTCCTTCTGTATCCACGGACATTAGTACGTCATCTACATAAAATTCTACCTTTACAACGCCGTAATTATCTGAA
This sequence comes from bacterium, assembly GCA_023132075.1. Classification (GTDB taxonomy): domain Bacteria; phylum CBDUZB01; class JAGLHV01; order JAGLHV01; family JAGLHV01; genus JAGLHV01. The sequence continues at coordinate 741 of JAGLYT010000026.1, read as the reverse complement.
GCATTTACTTTCACCGGCATTTTACTAAATACATTTGTCCCATTTTGGGGAGTAATTATAGAAAGCGCAGGTTCTACTGCATCATCAGTCACATAAGATTGCCCCCCTAATACAATGACCACTGTTTTTGCAGGAACATTTGGGTCCGGACGATACCATGTTTCATCAGGATCTATTCCGTTTATTTCTCCGGTCGCTCCATCTTTACTTGCTTTTATAGTATAGGTATATTCCGTATTTCCGCTAACATTTTTTACATAATCTGTAATTACAAACGTATTATTTTCATCGATAGGTAAAGCAGTGTGTCCATTAACATTTGTATCGCTGTTAGAATGGTCATTTACATCCGCCCACCCTTTAATCCAGTTTGTTGTTTGACCCGTAAAATAAGGTTCTAATATAGTCAAAAATTGACTTTGCAATTGAAAATATTTTTTACCTCTTAGAATATTTTCTGAAGGATAATTAATTTCATCTTTTTCATTCACCACATTAACAGATGCACCCGATACAACGTTACCATTGGAATCTATTACTTTGACATCCAGATAATATTTAACTCTAATAATAGTATCTAAATAACTAATTGTACCGGTTTTTGTATTGATAATATTGGCAGTACATCCTGGAGTACCCGGACTTAAATAATATGGTGAATCATTTGCAAATTCAATAATCACATTACTTAAATCAGAATCTATGATTTCCATTCCCACCGGTTTGGGAAATAATTCATTA
>JAGLYT010000259.1 GCA_023132075.1 bacterium | reverse complement strand
GCTTTTGTTTTTACTATTTCTTCCTTTGAAACATTTACCCGCAAAGACCAATTTTTTTTATCGGTATTTACATCAATATCATAATTTATACCTGTTTTAATATTCTGCGTACGTAAATAATAAAGAGCAGATAAAACATCCTGAACAAAAGGAAGGACTGTGACTACATGACCTTTCGTGGTCGCAGTATGATTTATCTGATCGTAAATAGTTTCTTTCACCTTATGGTATTTGCCTTCGTTTAAATCTTTTCTAAATCGCCAGGTACAAAGACTTTCTACATCGACAAAAGTTTCTACTGTATCTCTTACCTTATATAATTTATCAAAAAAAGGGGTGGAGCGGGTTTTAGCAATGATATGATATACTTTGCGGCCGTTCATTTCTATGATTTCATGCACTTCTAAAGAAGAATAACCGGCGGTTATTGCACCCCATTTTATGGCAAAAGTTAATTTTTCCCCAACCTTAAAAGCATTATTTTCTACTTTACGCCATTTAAATTCCATACTGTCCTCAACTTCTTTTCCGGTAAAAACCTGTTCTACTTTGGTTTTTTCAATGACGGATTTCTTCGGTTTTACTCCGGATGAAACGGAAAATTGTTTATCATCTTCATCCTTCTTAACACTTGATAATGCCTGTATTTCCCGTTTTTCTCTCATCGTTAAATCTAAACTATTTAAATTTTCTTTCATATTTCTTTGCTCTATTGTTTCCGGAATACGCACTATGGTCGGTAATTTTTTTTCTAAAACCAGGTCAGTTTTATTTTTTTCCTGTTCTTCTTCTTTTCTAACTTCTTTCCGCGATTTCTTTTCTTTTCTAATTCTTGACCGATATCTACCCGAAGTACAAGCACTAAACATCAATAAAAAAACAAGGAAAACGATCCTGTTTTTCATTAAAATAACCTCTCTTTTTTAAACTCCCAACCTCCCGCTTTAAAGACCGGCGGGCAAGCATGCAAATTCTCAAAACAAAAAAAATGAAGGTAAAATGTGTTTTGAATGATATAGCAAATTTTAGCGAAAATTAGCATTTTATTCCATTTTTTCATAAACATCACCAATCTTGCTACATAGAAAGTGGTAATAAGGTAAATTATTTGATATTTTTACATTTTCAAATGTATCGTTCAATTTTAAAATGTCATTGCGAGAAACCCTCTGTTCAACGCGAGTAAAAAAACGATCGTAAACATCCTGTTGAATCCTTTCTATTCCTTTATTATGATAAGCATCATAAAGCGGAATATTACTGCTCAATTTTAGTGGTTTCATTAATTTCCCTAAGAATATTAATGGAACATATAAAAAAAACGTTCCGATTTGAGAAAATATTCTTCTAAAAATTGGATTTCGTATTTTACAAATAAATAAACGTAAAAAAGTCACTATGCCTAAAATAGCACGAAAATATTTTGGGCGATTATCTAACGAGTAATATAGAAAAATAAGTAGTCTGGGAGCAAATTTTTTAAGATTACGAACTTCATTTATACATGGAGTAGATAAATGATGCAAAACGCCTAAACAGAATAAAAAATCGACAAAATTATTTTTAAACGGAAGTTTTTTTAAATCGCACATAAAGAATAGGCAATTATTAACACCGGACAGATTTTTTCTTGCTATAAAAATGGCATCGGAAAAATCAATGAGAATTATCTTTTTGCAAATATCTTTTAAAAAATAACTCCAGCGTCCATTTCCACAACCAAGATCACATACGCATGCATTACGAAAAGCAGTTAAATTAACTATATCAAAATATTGGGTAAATTCTTTTTCATGTTCCATCAGGATTTTATCATAAGTTTCCCATTCCGCCCCAAATGTGTATTGAATATCTTCTGCAAAGTGTGTACTTTTAATAGTGCCAATATCAGTGCTTTTTACCTGCAATTTCTTTTTAACAAAACAAGTATACTCGTTTGGCTCAGAAAGAATAATTACATCATTAATAATCGGATACTTTGTATCCCTCACTATTAAAAAATTATCTTTTAAGACAATATCTTTCGTATCAAAAATATTTTCCAGAAATTTTATTTTATCTTTATAGTACATAAAGCAGTTCTCTATTTCTTAATTAATATCTCAACTTCCCCGTTTAATTCAATGAGACTTATAGTTTTTTCAGCTACGCTGACAAAAATTCTGTAGTTGAATATATCCCGATCACTTCAGCTGAGTTTATCCTGAGCATAGTCGAAAGGCTCAGCATAAAATCCCTTGAAGGGAACCGAAGGGTTCCCCACAGTTTGCTGCACAAAAATTATGCGGGGTAGTTGATTTTTTTCCTATATCTTATAAAATTTATTTGTTTTTCAAATATTTTCTGGGATCGGTGATTTTCCCTTCAATCACAGAACTGGCTACTGTAGCCGGTGAAGCTAAATAAATTTCAGCATTGGGATTACCCATTCTACCCTTGAAATTACGGTTGGCAGTAGAAATAACTTTTTCTCCGTCAGAAGGAACACCGTTATGAGTGCCGACACAGGGGCCACAACCGGGGGTTACGACGACAGCTCCTGCTTCCACCAAAATTTGAAGAATACCTTTTTTTATTGCTTCTAAAAAAACCCGGCGGGAACTGGGTGCCACAATAAATCGCACATCAGGATGAACCTTTTTTCCGCATAATATTTTTGCCGCTATCTCTAAGTCTTCTACCCTCCCATTGGTACATGTACCTAAAAATCCTTGTTGAATATAAGTTTCTTCCATCT
>JAGLYT010000258.1 GCA_023132075.1 bacterium | reverse complement strand
GTAAAATTATGCGTCTAGAGAAAAATATGTTTTGCCTTTATTTTTCCCAGTTCTAACTCCATGCCCCATAAATACTATGTCTCAAATAGCCATATCCGATATTCAATCCAAACTTTATTCTACCTTATATATTTTTGCTGTCTTTCCTTCCAATATTACTGAAATTCCCCCTCTTTCCCATTTTATTTCATCCTGGGAATCAAGCAAGTTAATTAAATTTTTGTCCTGCATTTTTTTTCTTATCCGGGAAGGGATATTACTGTTAGCTGCCACAGAAATAAATAACGGAAAAGGCATTTTTTGAAGGCCGTTATTAATTACTACGATAACTATATTTCCCCTATATTCTCGCATAAAAGCATACACAAAATGGTCAGAATAAAGAGTAAATTGATATCCCCATACTAATGATTCATTTTCTTTTTTAATTTCAATTAATCGTTTTAAATGCAAAAAAATTCCTTTTTGTTCATGGCAGTGGCTTAATGGTTCAAGCCCGGATTCTTCCCCAAAAAAAGTCTTCCAGGGCATAAATCTTCGATTGTCAGGATCTGCATAGCCTTCCAATCCTATTTCCGTTCCATAATAAATTTGTGGAATACCCCTATTAGTAAATAAAAAAGATAGAGCTAATTTGAATATTTTAAGAGCAAGCCATCTATCCCAATGCCCATAAAAATCAAGGATTTCAGTCATAAATCTCTTGGAAAGATCGTGATTATCTAATAAATTGACTAACCGGTTAGCATTGGTATAATAAGCATCCATATCCAGAATTCCCTCGGGTTCATTATCATTAAGTCGGGGACGGGCGAGTTGAGTCATACCGGCATTATAAATAAAAGTCTCTTTAATTTTATTGCACAAAGGAAAATTAAATAGAGTATCAAAATCATAATCTTTCTGATATTGAGCAATTTTCCCTACATCATATTCAAGATCCTCTCCGATAAGAGTAATCTTGTGATGTTTTCCTTTTACATAGGATTTAAAAAAATACCAGAATTTTTTTTCCACATGTTTTACCGTATCCATACGTATACCATCTATGCCGGTTTCTTCTATCCAATCAATAATATTGTTTACAAAATAGTCCACTACATCAACCCGGTCATGGTCTAAATCCGGCAACCCTGCCAAACAACCCTCTATTTCATCCCCTGTCGGCCCTTGATTAAACCATTCATTTTTTATCTTTTTGTCCGGATAATTAGTATAATTTTCATTGTGATAACCCGTATGATTCACCACCATATCCAAAATAACCTTTATTTTTGCGTTATGTAATTGACTAACTAATTCTTTGAGGTATTCTTTGCTCCCTTCTGCTAATTGTGGCCTTTGAGAATAGAGATGGGAATCCACTTTTTCAAAATCCAATGTCCAATATCCATGATAACTATCTGTTCCATAAAAATTTCCAATATTAAGATAAACGGGAGTAATCCATAAAGCTGTAATCCCTAAATTCTTCAAATAGGGAATTTTCTTTACTATTCCAGCAAAATCTCCTCCATGATAGCGATAAAGGTTATCTTTATCAACCCCCATATTATTCTGGGAATCCTCATCACAAAACCTATCGGTAAGGATAAAATAGATAATATCGTTCTGTTCAATCATTCTTTCTCCACCTTTATTGCTCTTTATATTACATACCTTACAAATTTCCCTAATTGTTTCACGTGAAACAATTCCCGCTTCGTGGTCAGAACAACTGCTATTTTATTGGCCGTTTGGAAGGAATTCCCGGTTTTCTGGGATATTTCCCCGGAGTAGGAAAGACCTTCTCAATAACTACCAAATTTCTCTTCAATTCTATTTCTTCAAATTTAAGGGCTATTTTCTTTATTTCTTTGACCTTCCCACCCAAAAGGTTGATTGCTTTTTCTGCTTCGTTTAATTCCTTCTCAATCGCCGGTCCCTTTTGAGCAATTATTATACCATTTACTTTTACAAAAGGCAAACAATATTCTACTAAAAAAGATAGTTTCCCTACAGCTCGGGAAACTACTATTTCATATTTTTCTCTATACTGCAAATCCTTTGCACAAATTTCTGCCCGATTATAAAGGATTAAAACATCCTTTAGTTGTAATTTTTCACAAATATGTTTTAAAAACAATGTTTTTTTTCTTGAACTCTCTAATAAAGTCAACTTTATTTCCGGAACACAAATTTTTAGCGGTAATCCGGGAAATCCGGCCCCTGAACCAATATCTAACACCCTACATGTTTTCCATAAATCTGTATTGTTAATCAATCCAACATCTTTTTCTGTCTTTTGTGGTAAAAAAGAGGAAAAACAACAAAAACAAGTAAGAGAATCAATAAAATGTTTAAAGATAATATCCTCATCCTGAACAATTGAGGTTAAATTAAATTGCTTATTCCATTTTTTTAATTCTTCTAAATAGATTAGAAAGGCATTTAATTGACCCGGATTAATCTTTATTCCTAATGAACTCAAGCCTTCCTTGAATAAATTTTCTATTTTTTTCATGACATTAAATGGTTTTTTCATAAATTCTTAAATACTATGTTACAAATAGTCATAAACAATGTTTGACTATTTTTTCAAACTCCCAACTTCCAAATACAGTTAAAGACAGGCACAAAGGCATCAAGGCACATAGGCACAAAGCTAAAAGAAAAAGACAAAAACAGAGACAAAGAATAAAAACGAAAAGACACCTCCATAAACGGAGCAATTACAAACAAAAAAATAAAGGCAAAATATGTTTTGAACGATATAGC
>JAGLYT010000257.1 GCA_023132075.1 bacterium | reverse complement strand
ATTTTGTATTTCGTATTTTGAATTTGCCTGTCCTCCAGTCTGTACGGAGGGTTTAGTATTTCGAATTTAGTATTTAGTATTTTTCTTTTTATCTGTTGTCTATTGACATGTTTGGCGAAATAATGTTTAATAACGGCGATATACTACAACCTTTTGTTGATGGGGGTAATGATAATAATTGTGGGAAGTTGGTAGCCTGCGGCTACCAAAAAATAAAACATTTTTGACATTACTTTGGTAACCAGGGAGATAAAATAATGGCACAGTCTTTAAGAAATGTTTCCATCCAAAAACCCAAGCATTTACCAAAACTGATTGGCCGGATGCAGTTAGCGGATTTGATGGATTTAAAGGAAATAGAATTTAAGGAACTTATAAGGCATATAGAACATAGTTCTTTATTTAAAAAATTAGCTTATCCTGCTACTTTTAAGGATAAAAAAGAAAAGGTTATTTCTTTTGTTAAGTTTCCTAAAACAAAAATAACACGGGCATATGAACTTAAAGAAGAAATTTTAGCTGATAAAACAGAAGTTTCTATAGAATCATTGCTGGAAGGAAGGGAAGATATAATTAAAGTTATCAAACATTTGGGGATTGCCAAATTCAGGAAATATTTCCTGGATTGCCGGGATAATTTAAGTTTGGAAGAAATAGCCGAAGAATGTAGTATGAAAATAGAGAAAGTGAGTGAAATAATCGATTTAGTGAATGAAATTTCTATTCAAAGTTCTTTTACTACCCCGGTGAAAACCGACCCTTCCAACCGGGTATTTTATAGCAAGGTTGCTTCTATTGAAAAAGAAGAGGATGGATTTTCGTTAGGATATTTTGATTTTTGTTATGTGAAAGGAAAATATTCAATTAATTATGAAAAATTGGCTCAACTAAAAAAGGAAGGGAAATTTACTTCAAAACAAATAAAAGAACTGGATAATTTGACTAAGACCATGGAGTTGATTAACAGCAGGAGAAATACTTTATATCAAATTTTGCAGGAAATAATTAAAAAACAGAATAAATTTTTACTCAGCGGCAATAAAAAAGACCGGAAGTCCCTCACTCAAAAAGAAATAGCACAAATTATAAAGAAAGATTCCAGTCTTGTTTGTAGGGCGATTAAATTTAAAAGTGTGGAATTGCCGCAAGGAAAAGAAATGCCTTTAAAAGATTTTTTCCCCGATAGGAAAACAATAATAAAAGAATTTTTGCAGGAAATTCTTGCCGAAAACAATAAAAAATTTACTGATATACAATTAACTGATTTAGTAAAGAAGCAATTTAGGATAAATCTTTCCCGGCGTTCTATAAATAATTATCGAAGAGAAATTAATTCTGATTAGTTTTTCTAAGGGAGTAAACGATGAAAGATGTTCATCAGGAAGTAAAAAGCTTACGGGAATTGTCTGCTTTGCATCAAATAAGCAAATCCATGCAGACTTTGGATCTGGAAGAGATTCTCCATTTGATTTTAGAAGGCGTAACCAGGGTTATTGGTTTTGATCGCACTAGATTGTATCTAATTGATGAACAGAAAAAAGAACTGGAATGTAAGATGGCTATGGGGATAGAGAGAGAAAAAATAAAAGATATTCGGTTACCTTTGGATGAAAAAAATAGTATGGTTGCCCGTTCAGTAATGGAAAAAAAGTCTTTTAACATTGAAAACGCACTTACTGATTCGCGGGTAAATAAAAACTTAAAAGAACTATTCGGCCTTAAGTCTTTTGCCGTAGTACCTATTTTAGGCCGGGATCGAGTTTTAGGTGCTATAACTGCGGACAACCTTTTTACCGACCGGATAATCACGCCGGAAAAATTTGAATCACTGATTACTTTTGCTAACCAGGCAGGCCTGGCCCTGGAAAATGCAAAAATGTATGATGAATTAAAGTCATTTAATACCCAACTAGAAGAAAAAATTAAAATTGCTACCCGGAAATTAAGAAAAACGCAAGATAAACTTATTCAATCGGAAAAAATGGCTGCTTTAGGAAAGCTTAGTGCCGGAATTGCTCATGAGATAAAAAATCCCTTAACCAGTATTAAACTATTAGTTCATTCCCTGGCCAAGGAAATTCAGCATAATGAAATAGCGAAAAAAGATATTGAAGTTATTGAAAATGAAATAGAGAGGGTTAATCAAATTATTAATCGGTTTTTTGATTTTGCCCGCCCTAAAGAACCGGAATTTTCCTCTGTGGATATAAATCAGGTTTTGGAAGAGATTATTGCTTTGATTTCAGGGGAAATAAAAGAATGGAGCATAATAATAGAAAAGGAATTTTTGCCATTATCTTTTATTCAGGCTGATAAAGGACAAATAAAACAGGTATTTTTAAATTTATTTCTAAATGCTATTCAGGTGATGCCCAACGGAGGGAAGGTGAAAGTTGGTACCAGGCAGGAAGACAAACATATACAAATAGAAATTCAGGATGAAGGGGAAGGAATAGCAGAGGATATCAAGAATAAATTATTTGAACCATTTTTTACTACAAAGGAAGAGGGTATTGGTTTAGGTTTATCTATTGTGAAAAGGATTATTGAAGACCATAAAGGATGGATTAGAATAGATAATGCAAAGCCTAAAGGAGCAATAGTTACTATAGCTTTTCCCTGTATAGATAATAAAAAAAATGAAAGTATTAAAAATTAAACAACTAAAAATCGGGATAAGATAATAAGTATAATTATAATGTTATGCTAGGAAAGAAAGGAGAATGGCAATGATTACTAAAAAACTATCTGAAGTTGAAATTATGGATAATGCTCAT
>JAGLYT010000256.1 GCA_023132075.1 bacterium | reverse complement strand
TCTGGGCAATATAAAAAAGTTTAACCGCGGGACTTTCAGGGGCCATTGCCCACCTATAAAAATTAGCCTGAGCATTACTTCCCAAAAAACTCCATTGACTACCTTCCAATTTACCTTCGGAGAGAAACTTCTGATATTGGGGATCCTTTAAAACGGTTTTGTCATTGGGATAAATCCCTTCCCCTACCGCCCCGGCTAACCCTTTTTTATCTTTGATGACATACTTATATTTATTGTCACTTCCTATCCCCTCAAAAGTTCCATACCGGGCATAATCAACTACTATTTCCGACCCTGAATCAAATAGGGTAAAATCCGGTTTTGCCCGGGCAATAGACACTAAACACGAACAAAAAACAAACATACTAACGATTTGTCTTACTATTTTCTGCATTTATTTTTATCCTTTTCCTATAATTATTATAAAAATAAGTTTTTTGCCTTCTCTTTGGATAAACATATTCAGTTATTTTCATATATTGACAATAACCTGCAATGTCGTGAAAAGGCTGATCCCTATTGTTCTTCGTTCCATAATTTTTTATAGGTATAATAAGCCTGGCGGAGTTGACGCAAGAAAGGACTTTTGCTTCCATCTCCCTGGCTACAAATTCCCAACCATTCATCCAAAGAACAAGGCTCGTCAAAGTTTTTGTCCATCCCACCCCATATATCCTGCTCATCAGGAGAAAATTCACTGGCATGCCCTGCTTTCCACCATTCGTCCAACCACTGATAAACTATCCCCCCCAAAGAATTACCTGCTCCACTACCGGCACGATTGTAGGTTATATCTTTCCAGCAACCGGCGTGATAATCCGCCTGTTTTTTTTCAGCAAACTCTTTGCTTTTTTTATGTTTATAAGAATATATCCCGTATTCTGAAATGAATACAGGCCGCTCACAACGTTCTTTTATTTCGTTCCATAAACTTCCAAATCCTTTGTCTCCCCGATAAGCATTACACCCAAAAATATCCACATCCGGACAATACTTAACAAAATAACTCAGATATCCCAAATCTCCGTTACAAATAGCTACCGGATGGTCAGGATCAAGCTGATGAATTATTTTGGCAACTTCATTAACAAACTTATAATATACAGCAGGATCTTTCTGGCAATTATTAGCCACCCCATAATTATTCTCATTTCCCAGGACCCAGAAAAGAACATAAGGTTCATCCTTAAATTCCATAACCATATTTTTAACCCCTTCAATCATCTTTGCCCGCTGCTGGGGATTACTATAATCCGTCCCCTCCTCCCAACTTGCTCCGGAACCCACACTATACATACCTAAAAAATCCCCCATTAAGGACATAATTCCGTAATTTTCATAAAGTTCCCGCATTAATTCCTTATTGGCTGCGGAATGGTAGTTCCTAATAGTATTACATCCCATCTCTTTCAATAATTGGAAATCGCCCACTACCGGTTCGTCCGCATCCTGTTTGTTGTTTCCGTTTTTATCTATCCATGAATCATAAGCCCCATCTATTTTACCGTTATTGTTGTAATCACAAAGCATCCAATCCTTCAAATTCAGATTATCCGGACTCTGGCCAATTTTGGTCGCTCCGTAAGCCATTCCCTTTATTATATAGGGTTTTCCTCCTACCAACAACTGCCAATGGCCATTTTTATACTTTACCAGCTGAACCCTTTTGCCCCCTATACGCTTAACAATTTTTGACTTTTTAAGCTTAACCTTTTTTGGTACTACATGTTTAGGTTTGCATTTAATGATTTTGCCGGGATTAGTAGCAATTATATCATTCTCCGTATCACAATCGTCAAAACTATTCACGGTAACTCTTGCTCCTACCAATTTCATCCCCAATTCCGGGTAATTACGGCAAATCCAGTTAATTCCGTCTATAGCTGACGGACCTAAATATATCGGTGTATGCCACATAAGTGTCCAGGTAACCGTCTTGGGATAATGAACGACTATGGCATAATAGGCTTTTATCGCCTGCACATAATGCCCTGCTTTCTGCAAAGCAAAAGCAGTATAAAAAAGCTTTACCCCTGCCGCTTCCGATGCTGTAGCCCATTTAAAAAAATCAAGCTGGGAATCATCGGTATCAATAAATTTCCAATGGGATCCTTCCAGCTTCCCTTTATGTTTTGCTTCCTGATACTCCAGATTTTTTACTATATCTTCATTCGGATAAATTCCCTCTCCTATCGCTGCGGCCAATCCCTTTCTATTAGTAACTCTGTATTTGTAATCAGGGGTTCCTACTCCCTCAAATTTTCCATATTTTTCATAATCAACAATCTTCTCCTTGCCCATATCGGAAATAACAAACGCTTCTTTGCCCATAACATTTTCCGGCAAATAAAAAACAAACACCATCAACCCTATTATTGCTGCCCTTACACTTTTCTTCACTTTTACCTCCCTTAATTTTTATCCTTAAATTTTTACAGTATAATCAGTCTTCTTTTATACCACAAAAACAGTCAAAAAGTCAATACATTATTTCTGAAAACTCCCCCATTAAATAGTGCACCAACTTTTCATTATAAGACATTATTTGCAGGCAAATTCAACAAAAAAAACTGCCACAGATAAGTCAATCCTCAAAATAACAAAACTACCCTGCCCACAACCACCAATTGAATAAAGCAGCTGAAATAACAGCTGCCAAAGTAAAAGGCAATCCCACCTTGACAAAATCCCAAAAAGAAATCAAATAGCCGTTCTTTTTTAACAGGCCTACCGAAACAATATTAGCAGAAGCCCCGATAGGCGTAATATTACCACCCAAACTTGCTCCAATCAAAAG
>JAGLYT010000255.1 GCA_023132075.1 bacterium | reverse complement strand
TTTAACGATGAAACCCGGAAACCTGCTTTAAACGGCACTTCTGTTTGACAGGCAGAGCAAATCCCGGCGATATTTGCTGTTTTAGAATTGACGTTTGATTTCTCATTTGCCTTGTTGGAACCATGTTCATAAATCTTTGCTGCTCTGATTGGATTTTGTCCGTTCCTCTGCATTGTATGTATTTACCTCCTTTAGTTTATTTATTATTTATTTACTCTTGACTACGGCAGTACTTTATTACTTTTACCTTCTCCATGCTTATTCCACCTGAAATTGCTTTCAATTCTCTTTCAAACCTGCTTTCGCTATTGACATAGCTCAATGAGAACAACAGTTTTACATTTAATCAAGTTAGTGCGCAGCATCCCCAGTGAATTATGCTTTTGAGAATTAAATGTAGTATGTCCCGGTCAAATAGGATTAATCAAACAAGAAATATCGGCATAAAAAGAATATTATTTTTCTTATCAAAAGAAGAATAGTTCTCAGAAACAATAACTATCCTGTGCGGATAATATTTTTCTTTGAAACTTAGTAACGCCTTACCAATTCTATTTGAATTTAATATAGACTTTACCTCTATAGCAATATTATTCCCTTCCTCTAAGACAAAATCAACCTCGGCATCAGACTTTGTTCTCCAGTAATTAATACTACGCTCTTGTTTCAATAACTGTCCGGCTACAAAATTTTCATTAATATTTCCCCTATCAACCCTTTCATCAAGCATCTGAAAATTGTTAATGGTGATATTACGAAAACCGTTATCCAAAAAATATATTTTAGGAGATTTGGCTATCTCGGTTCTTTTATTTTGACAAAAAGGTAGTATTTTTTTAATCACAAATGTTTTTTCTAAAATATTTAAATGCTTCACAAGACTACTATAATCAAGACCGGTCACTTGTCCCAATTCATTATATACAACCATCGACCCTATTTGAAGAGAGAGTGCCTTTATAAGTTTCTGCAGTTCCTCTTCAGTGCTTAATTGTAAAACGTCCCTAATTTCTCGCAAAAAATAGGTGTTGTAAATATTTCTCAATACCATTATTTTTTCATCCCTGTCTTTAGCCAACACTACACGCGGATATCCTCCAAATACAGCATACTCCTGATAATATTTACCGGTTTTTTTTATCATTTCCGGGGATAACATAGGGAAAGATTTCTTTTTACCATATAAATACTCATCAATTTTCTTCTTGATATCAAAATAAATATGCTCATAAAGAGATGGATTACGATAACTTATGTATTCCCTGAAATTAAAAGGAAATAGATGGAAGATGAATATTCGCCCTACTAAATATTTAACAGCCTGGTGAGTCAGATCCAAAACTGATGACCCGGAAATAATAATCTTTATTTTATGGGTATCATAAATATATTTTAATTTTTTTCCGCCTTCTTTAGCGTATTGAAATTCGTCAATAAACAAATATTTTGCGTCTTTAGCGTATAAGTTATAAAACGACTTGATGTCATTGTTAAAGAGTTCCACGACATCTCTATCTTCAAAATCAATATAAACCGCTTTTTTGAGTGATTTGAAGATTTCTCTTAAAAGCGTAGTCTTACCACTCTGTCTCGGCCCAATTATTGCAAGTATCTCCGGTTTATTAAGATATTTTGTAATTTTCTCTTCCAATTCCCTTTTTACATACATATTATTTGTCCTTCTGTTTAAATTTTAGCAGGGTTATTATTTGATACATTACAATTATAGCAGACTTAGTATTTTTTGTCAATTCCATTTTATTGCTCTGTTATGCATGAAAAACATAGAGACTTAGGGGAGAAATGAACAGATTATTTCCACTTTAAACATCTTTTTACGGCTTCCTTCCATTTAGCGTAATAAAAGTTGGAATTTTTTTTATTCATTCTCGGTTTAAAAACTTTATCAATTGTTTTCATTTTTTCAAACTGTCTTTTGGTCCAGAATCCTGTCGTAATCGCACTGATCCCGGCCGCTCCCAAAGCGGTGCTGTCGGTATTCACCAAGCGTTCGATGGGCAGAGATAAAATATCGGATTGGAATTGCATTAGGAAATTATTGACGGTTGCTCCTCCATCAACGCACAAGACTTTAAATTCAAATTGGAGATTTTTTTCCATTTCCTCAATTACATCTCTGGTCTGGTAAGCCAACGATTCTAAAACAGCTCGAACAATATTTTTTGTTGTTGTCTTTCTGGTCAACCCAATCAGCAGTCCGCGAGCGTCCGGGTCCCAGTAAGGAGCACCTAATCCCTGAAGCGCCGGAACAAAATAGACATCTTCATTATCCTTTAACAAACCGGCCATATTTTCGCTATCTGCGGCTGATTTTAGAATCTTTAAATTATCTCTCAACCATTGGATAGCAGCCCCACCTATAAACAGGCTTCCTTCCATCGCATAATTTACCTCATCACCAATTTTCCAGGCAATAGTGGTTAGCAGTTTGTTCGAAATAACCGGTTTTTTTAGAATATTGGTCATTACAAAGATACCTGTCCCGTAAGTAGCTTTTATCATCTTTTCTTTTCCGCCGCATTGAGTAAACAAGGAAGCTTGCTGATCACCCAAAATACCAACGAACGGAATTTCCTTTCCCAGAATTTTTTTATCCAGGACTCCAAATGTTGAATCAGAATTTTTAACTTCCGGCAAGATCTGCCCGGGTATAGCAAAAATTTTCAATAATTCCGGATCAAACTCCAATGTCCTGATGTTAAAAAGCATCGTCCGGGAAGCATTGCTCGGCTCTGTGCAATGAACTTTACCTCCGGTTAAATTCCATAAAATCCAGGTTTCCGGAGTACC
>JAGLYT010000254.1 GCA_023132075.1 bacterium | reverse complement strand
ATGATAATAGCTTTCCCCGTCGTTTCTAAGGTTTTATCCAGAGCTTCTAATTCATTCTTTCCTTTGGCAAATTCAACCTTAAACCGGGAAAGAAAATGGATTGAATAATCAATTCCAATCCCGACAGCTACACTGCTGATTAAAAAGGTAACTATATCCAGCGGTATATCAAAAATCGACATTACGGTAAAATTGAAAAGAATCGTAAAAATAATCGGAGATATTGAAATCAATCCACCAACCAAAGATTTCAACCGAAAGGCAAGAAGAATAAAAACTAAAAAAATAGCAATGGAAAGACTGGAAACCTGACTTTGTATTATTTTTCGATCAATATCCATATAAATTATCGGCATCCCTGTTTGTGCAGCGGTTATTTTAATTTTATCACCTACAGGATTATCCATATTGTTAAAGAATTGTTCATATCTTGAACTGGCCAGAGCAAACCAATCTTCATTTATTTCCCAAATATCATCTCTTAAATCTTTCAAGAATTCTTCATCGTTCCTTAAACTCCGTGCAAAAAGTGGCTTTAATTCCCCCATAAGTTGATTAACCCTTACCCACATTCCCTCCTCATTTATAATTGCTATAATTGAGGAAGCCGTATATTCCAGAATTTCCGGTTCTTCAATGTAAAGTATTTCCGGAACATTTTTTCTTAAAATGTCAATAATATCATCTTCTCCAAGGATAGTCACCTGTAACTTTTTTACAATATCACTGATAATTATTTTAACACCCTTCTTTGATTGTATCTGGATATCTGCTTCCTCAGAATGAAAGTAATTATTGATTTTCGTTTCTATAATCTTTATAAATTCCTTATCAAATCCTTTCTTCTCAACGAAAATACTTGCGTTAATTACTTTCCTAAAATCATCATCAATAATTACGCTTTTACCTTTTACTTTTGAAGAAATAGGGAGTCTTTTTTGTATATCCCACTTTATTTTGAATAAGATTTGTTCTACCCGCTGTTTTTTCAATTCCTCAGCTAATTTATCGGAAGCCAGAGAAATTTTGATTTTAACCAGGTCGGTATTAAGTTCTTCTTCCAAATAATTATTAACTGCTTTTACTAAAACATCCATCTCCTTTGTCTCTACCGTTCCCATTTTAGCCTGAATTAGACCTTCGGTAGCTTCACTATTTATCAATTGCTCCAGAACCTCCTGCCCCTCAATAAAAAACCAAAGATTTGCTACCTTTTCCTTAGTTTCCGGAATAGTAGAATGTCCGTTCATCACCCGATTCATTTCACAAATCAGGTCGGCAATTGACTGGGGGTCATTAACATGGGGCTGAGCATCTAAAAACTTTTCCAGTTTTACCATTTCCTTTAAAACGAAAGGATCTTTCAAATCCCCCTTGACTAATAGTTGAATAGGGATAGACCCTCCCAACTTATCTTCCATCATTTCCTCAGCTTGCCTAATTTCACTACTCTTTTTAAAGTACTCAATCATATTGACGTTTCGATTTAAATGTGGAACAACAAGAAAACTTATCATCATCAATACAGCACATCCACCAACGATAAATTTTTCTTTTCTGAGTACAAATTTCCCCAATTTATCCATAATCCTTGTTATCCAACCGTCTTCTACCCCCTGATGATTTAACTTAATTTTTCTAACTTTTAACAGGGAAAGAACTGCCGGTAAGAAAGTTACCGAAATAATCATAGCAAAGAGCACTCCGACAGCAGTAAAAAGACCGAACTCCTTGATCAAGCCTAAAGGAGAAGATAAAAAAGCCAGGAACCCAATCAAAGTAGTAATACCGGCCAGTATTATAGGAATACCTACTTCACTTAAGGCATCTTTTATCCCCTCTATTTTATCGTCTCCCTTAGAAATATCTTCGTTATATTTAGAAAGCATATGGATTCCATAGGCACTGCCAATAGCAATGAGCAAAACGGGCACAGCATCTGAGGCAATAGTAAGAGGAATTTTCAATAAACTCATTATTCCTACTGTCCAGATTGTGCTCATCAAGACACAGGACAAAGGTAGAAATATTCCCCGTAGACTCTTAAAACTACAAAAAAGTATTAGCATCACCAGGATAACAACCATCGGGGTAAGTTTTATTAAATCAGCCTGAATTATATCAGTTAAGAAAACCATCTGAAAGGGAATACCCCCGTAATATATTTTTTCTTTACCCGATGTATTCTTAACTATTTTTTTCATTTGTTGGGCAACAGTTATTTTATCGATATTCTCTTTTAACCGGGCAATAATTACTGTGATTTTACTATCAGCAGAAACCAGACTACCCCGATACATATCTTTGGAAAGGGTATATTCTTTTACTTTTCTGATTTTTTCGGAATCCTGCGGAATAGCATCTTTGTCAATAAGTTTTCCGACTTCCAACCCCCCCTCAATTTTCTTAATGTCCAGAATATCAGTTAGGCTCATCACCTGGGAAATTTCATCCATATTCTTAAACTTTTGGGTAATTTGATTAACTCTATTTAAGGTTTCGTAGTTAAAAATATCTTCTTTTTCCAAAGCAACTACAGCCAGGGAATTGCCTCCGAATTTATCTCCGACCTCATTGAAAAGCACCACCAGTGGATCATTCTGAGGTAAATAACTCAAAATATCGCTGTTAATTTTGATATCTTTTAGATGATAGCCTAAAAACAGGGTAACACCCACAGTTAGCAAAATAATTATTATGCGGAATTTAAGAACAAATTCAGCAAATTTTCGCATATTTTTTCTCCTCTTTTAATTTAGTTTTTTTCTTCGGTAAATTTCCTTTATCAATGCTAAGTTAGATAACGTTGCT
>JAGLYT010000253.1 GCA_023132075.1 bacterium | reverse complement strand
AGATTATTGCCTTTTCATGTTATATTTGTAATGGTTGTTTTTCTTACATAAGCAACAAAAAAATATATTAGTTTTCGGATAGAAAAATGGGTATTTTACAGAATAAACTAAATCAAAATCTAAAAACAAAGCTAAGAAATAAACTAATAGCCGCAATTAAGTTGACCAATTTTATAGATTTCCCCGAAATAGAATTTTCTAAATTTATCAAAAATGTGGAAAATGATCCATTATTTAAGAAATTAAAAATAAAAAAACTGATAAGTTATCAACGATTAGTTAAAGCAGGGCTTTCATCTAATTTTTTGCAATTGAAAGAAGAAATTAGTGTAAGTAATAGTAAAGTAGATTTAGAATCATTATTAAAGAACAAAGAAAAAATAATTCAAATAATCAGGGAATTAGGAATAACTAAATTTAAGCAATATTTTTTGTACGATAATATTAATTTATCCTTGCAGGAAATATCCAGAAAAACCGGGTTAGTGATATCCAAGATTAAAAAAATTAACAGTTTAATTAATGAAATTTCTATTCACAGCGAATTTCACCATCCGTCACTGATAGGTTCAGGGGGAAAAAAACATTATTTTAGAATAGCATCAATTGAAAAAACAGGCGAAAATTCTTTTATTATAGGATACTTTGTGCCTGATTATGTTAAAGGAAAATATTTAATAAGTTATGAAAAAATAAAGGAAGCCAAAAAGAGTAATTTTTTTTCGAAGGAAGAAATTGAAAAAACAGATAAACTGCTTAAAGATTTAAATTTAATTAATATTCGAAAAACAACAATTCATCAAGTAATTCAGAGCGGCATAGAAATTCAGTCTGATTATTTATGCTCGGAAGATATTGAGAACTTAATATCATTTACCCAAAGGGATTTATCCGCAAAATTAAAGATAAGTTCTAGTTTGATTTGCCGCTTGATTGGGAATAAAAGCATTGTTTTGCCATGGGGAGAAGAAAAACCATTAAAAGATTTTTTTCCTAGCAAGAAAAAGATTATAAAGATATTGGTTAAAAAAATTACAAATAATAAAAAAGCGCATTATACCGATGAAAAGATTAAAAATAAATTAAAGAATGAATTTGCAGTTAACATTTCCCGTCGCTCAGTAAATGTTTATCGGAAAGAATTAGAAATATACAGCGGTGATAAAAAAAAGAAATGAGAGGCGTTTTTTAAAAATTAGTTGACTCTTGTAAAAAGAGATGGGGGCAAAATGTCCAAGGGGTGTATATTAGTAGTTGATGATGATTTATCCGTGAGAACTTTATGTGTTGATCTTTTAGAAAAGGAGGGATATAAGGTACATGATGTAGAAAGCGGGGAACAGGCTTTGGAATTTATTAATAATAACAATTATAATTTGTTGCTTTTAGATATTAATTTGCCGAATATTAATGGGGTGGAAGTTTTAAAACGGGTAAAAAACAATCATTTTCAATGTGAAGTAATTATGATGACAGCTTATGGAAATGTCAAAACAGCGGTAGAATCAATGAGGTTAGGGGCATATGATTATATTTCTAAACCATTTGATGTTAAAAAATTTGCTTTGTTAATAAGTCATTGTTTGGAAAAACAAAATTTAGTTACGGAAGTAAGTGAATTAAAAGAAATTGCTGCGTTGTATAATCTAAGTAAGGCAATGAATTCGACAATGAATCCGGAGGAATTACTTAATTTGATTTTAAAGTCAGCTTGCAAATCTTTACAGGCCGATGGTGGTTCGTTAATATTAATAGACCAGAAAAAAAAAGAATTAACAGTCAGGAATTATTTAATGATGGTTGACGATAAAATACTTACGAAAAAAGTGCGTGTTAATGAGAAAATAGGTGACTTAAAGAATAAAATGAGAGAATCGGGAATAATGACTGAACGATGGGAGATGAGTGAGTATTTTGAGTTTGAGGAAGAGGTTGAAAGTGTGAAATCAAGAGTGATAGTTCCTTTGATAATTAAAGATGAAGTTATAGGAATAGTCAATTTAAAGAGATTGAAAGAAGACAAGAGATTTGTTGAACAGGATATGAAATTGCTTTCTATTTTTGCTAAAGATGCTGCCCTGGCAATAGAAAATACCCGGGCTTATCGAGCATTAGAAGATGCAAAGATAAATTTAGAGGAAGATGTAAAAGAAAGAACGAAAGAACTTTTAAAGGCACAGGAACAATTAGTTCAATCCGAAAAAATGTCTGCTTTGGGTCAATTAGCCGCCGGGGTTGCTCATCAATTACGCAATCCTCTGTATGTTATTATGTCGGCAGTTCAGTTTTGCCTTTCTAAATTTAACCTTGAGAAAGAGGTTAAAAAAAATCTGGAAGTAATTTTACGCAATATTGAGAATGCTGATAAGGTAGTAAAGGAATTGCTTGAATTTGCCCGGCCGTCAAAAGTTAATTTTCACTCTTTATCCATCACGGAAGTACTCAATAAAGTCTGTCAATTAATACATCCAAGATGTTCTAATCAGAATGTTCAGGTTGTTAAGCAATTTTGTTCTTCTTTGCCTGAATTAAGGATTGATAAGGATCATTTGGAGCAGGCTTTTTTTAATTTCACGATCAATTCACTTCAGGCTATGCCGAAAGGAGGGGTGCTTACCATTAAAACATCTCTTAGTTCCAAAAAAAAAGAAGTTGTAGTCGAATTTATTGATACAGGTTATGGAATTTCCGAGAAATGTGCTAAGGAAATATTTAATCCATTTTTTACTACTAAATCCGATGGGGTAGGGTTAGGTATGTCTATTGCTCATCAGGTAGTTGTCGGCCAACACAAGGGAAGGATTGAAGTAGA
>JAGLYT010000252.1 GCA_023132075.1 bacterium | reverse complement strand
GGAAAAACTATACAACTTCTAACGGGTTATGTGATAACTTCGTTCAGGCAATTGCCAGTGATGGAAAAAATTTATGGGTAGGAACGTTTGATGGAATAAGTCTTTTCAATCTGGATACTAAAAAATGGAAAACATTTTCCTCAAAAAATGGTTTATCAACAAGTGTAATACTGATAGACGGAAACCATGTCTGGTTTGGTACGGATGAAGGACTCCGCCGATATAACAAACAAATTCCTCAAATAGAAATTAATACAAAAATAAGTTCGCTTACCAAACTAAAAATTTCTCCCCCATTAAAAATAGATTGTTTTATTTTCGCTTATCAAAAAATGGGCAAACCGGTAATAGAATACAGTACCGCATCTTTCCCTGACATATGGACTAATACAGGAATAACTGTTGTTCCGGCTAAAACAAAAAACCATTACCAAATTATTTGGGAAATGGAAAATTTACCTTGTTTAAGCGATACTTATAATCTTCGTTTAACCGTTGAAAACGAACAAGAAGATTATAATTCATCTATAGCCACTATTAAAATAGATACTATTACTCCTAAAATCACCCTTGACTCTACTACTGCTTCCCGAAACATAGGATTACAAAATATTTCAGGGACATACAACAAAAACAAAATTGACAATATAATTGTTCAGCCGGGTAATGTATTAGCTACCTTAAAACCTAACAACCAAACATTTACCGCTCTAGTCAATCTGGAAGAAGGAAAAAACCTTATCAAGGCAACTTTAACCGACTGGCTTGACCAAACGGCAACAACAAAGACCGTAATGATAGCCAAAGCTAAATCTACTCCAGCAATCACGGTAGAAAAAATTCCTACTACAAAAAAGGAGGAAGTTGTTACTCGTCTCACTCTACAGGAAACCTTGCTTTTTGACTCCGGAAGTGCTCAAATAAAAAAGGGCGGAGAAAAAACAATTGATACAATTGCTGATTTCTTAAAAAGATATCCTCAGGAAAAACACCCCAATCTGGAAATTGTGATAAACGGACATACAGACAATGTTCCCATACAAAAATGTCTTTATCCTTCTAATTTAAAACTTTCTCAGGCCCGTGCACACAGTGTTTTTCAGTCTTTAATGAAAAACAGCTCTTTATCCGCAGAATCCTTTTCGATAAAAGGTTACGGAAAAACAAAACCCAAAGTTTCTAATAAAACGGCTAAAGGACGAGCTCGAAACCGAAGGGTAGAAATTATAATTAAAACTAAAAGTGGATTGTGAAAACAAAATGGAAACAAAAAAAGAAAAAACAAGTTTAAGAAAAAAATTCAGTTTGATCACACTAATAGCTTGACAAAAAAGGAAAAACTGTTATTATTATTGAAAGGTAAGAAGTATACTGCTTACTTTTATTTGTGGAGGAAAAAAACTTGCCTAATAAAAAAGAACGTTTAAAATTGGGATTTTTAACTATAGGAGAACTGGCCAAAGCAGCGGGTGTGCCGGTTTCAACCATTAGATACTATACAGACATCGGTTTGCTTGAAATAGAAGCAAAAACCCCCGCTGGTTACCGATTATACAATAAACAGTTAAGTTTGAAAGTAATTTATAAAATCAGGCCACCTTTTGAAAGACGCCGTTCCCTACAAGAAATTAAAAATTCTTTAAAAAATAAAAAAGTAGACTATGTCAAAGGAAAACATTAAGCTTTTGACTGAAATTAAAAATAACGATAAATCAAAAAAGGAAAAAAATGAAAAATAATAAAAGGTTTTTGATTACTGTTATCATTTATTTGTTATGTAATTCATACCTTTATGCTCACTTCGAAAAAACAGGTGTAGGGGCACGCTGTATTGGTAGAGCAAAAAATTTTGTTGCTGTTTGTGATGATGTTTACAGTATTTATTACAATCCTGCCGGATTATCGCAACTACACAGAAAAGAACTTACTACCAGTTGCGGAAAAATTCACTGGGGATTAGACGATAACAGCAACTTAGTCAATAGCCTTTGTTTTTATGCCCATCCTTTAATAAACATTCAGGAAGAATCATCGTGGGGAACAATTGGTATAGGATGGTTAAATTTTATTCTGGCTGACTTATACCAGGAAGACACTATTATTCTCTCCTATGGTAAAAAATTATATAAAAATCACTTTTCCGGAGGAATAAATTTAAAATGTTTAATAAAAAGATTCGGGGAAAATGCCGACACTCATATAGATCCTCTTTTCAGTAGTGGGTCAGTAGTTAGTAACTACAGCATAGATGTTAGCAGCCTTTATAAACTAAATGAAACTCTCTCTTTTGGCCTTATCTTAACTGATATTAATCAACCGGATATGGGTCTTAAAGAGGAAGATAAAACACTTGTGGGTATTAAACTGGGCTGTGCCTATAAAAAGGACACTTTTAATGTGGGCTTAGATACATATTATAAAGACGATAATCTGAAATTTTATACCGGGGGAGAGAAATGGCTTTTTCAAAAAATATTAGGCATAAGAGGCGGGATAGGGGCAGGAGACCATTTATATAGAAATCTAGCCTGTGGAATAAGCTGGAATTATCCTTTGTTTCAAATAGACTATGCTTTCGCTTACCCCATTTGCGGAATTGAAGAAACATATGGTTCACATCAAATATCTTTTACCATGAAATTTGGCCAGGAAGTAAAAATCCAACGTATATTCAGTGAAACAGAGAAAGAACTTTTTACTACTCATTTGCGAAAAGGAATAGATTTATATCAGAAAAACAAATTCTCGGAAGCACTTAGCACCTTTAACAACATTTTCTCTGTTGATCCCCATCACGAATTAGCTCATAAATATGTTACAA
>JAGLYT010000251.1 GCA_023132075.1 bacterium | reverse complement strand
GTTGGTTTGACTGCCCGGGAAAATGTTAGTTTGCTGGTTAAACAGATTAAAGAGTTTAAGCCGGAAATAGTTGCTTTGATGGATGAGCGGAAAAGTAAAGAGTTAGAAAAAAAACTTTCCAAAATTAATTATCGACCCCCGCATATTTTTTACGGACTGAAAGGGTTGATTAAAGTAGCAACTTATAAGAGGAGTAATTTTTTAGTTTCTTCTTTGGTTGGGGCTGTGGGTTTGATTCCCACTATAGAAGCGATAAGAAAAAAAAAGACTATTGCTTTGGCTAACAAAGAAATATTAGTTATGGCCGGGGAAATTATTATCAGGGAAGCGTTTAAATATAAAACCCAAATACTTTCTTTAGATAGTGAACATAGTGCTATTTTTCAATGCCTTAGGGGGGAAAAAAAGAAAGAAATAAAAAAGATAATTCTTACTGCTTCGGGAGGGCCTTTTTATCATTGTTCTTCCAAAGCCTTAAGGAAAGTAACTGTGGCAGAAGCACTGAATCATCCTACCTGGTCTATGGGAAGAAAAATTAGCATAGATTCTGCCACTTTAATGAACAAAGGGTTAGAGTTAATTGAGGCTCACTACCTCTTTGGTATTGATATAGAAAAAATTCAGATACTGGTTCATCCTCAAAGCATAATTCATTCTATGGTGGAATTTGTCGATGGCTCGGTCATTGCTCAATTGGGAATTACCGATATGCGACTGCCTCTTCAATTTGCTTTGACTTATCCTCATCGGCGGAAAAACAATTTTCCTGCTTTAAATTTGGAAAAATTAGGTTCTCTTACTTTTGCTAAACCGGATTTTAATCGATTTCCATGCTTGCATTTAGCAATTAAAGCAGCCCGTAAGGGCGAAAGTATGCCTACGGTATTAAATGCTGCTAATGAAATAGCTGTTGATGCTTTTTTAAATAAAAAAATTAAGTTTATGGATATTCCTGTTTTAATTCAATATGCAATGAATAAACATAGATTAATTAGCAGTCCAACCCTGGAGGATATTTTAGCAGTGGATTTCTGGACCAGGAATAAAATAAAGGAGGCAGTAAATTGATTTCTATTTTAGCGGTTTTATTTACTTTTAGTGTGGTTATCTTTTTTCATGAATTGGGTCATTTTTTAGTGGCTAAGAAATTTGGGGTTTGGGTAAAGACATTTTCATTGGGTTTTGGCCCGGAACTTTTAGGTAAAACTATAAAGAATACAAGATATCGACTATCTTTGATTCCTCTTGGGGGATATGTAAAAATGGCAGGAGAAGATCCGGGAGAAAAAAGGGAAGGGGTTAAGAGTGAATTTCTTTCACAATCCTGGGGGAAGAGGATGCTGATTGTTCTTGCCGGACCGGTGATGAATTTTTTGTTAGCGATAACGATTTTTTCTTTAGTTTTTTATATTTGGGGAAAACCGCAGATAGTAAAAGAACCAATAATTGGTGAAGTTGTAGAAGGTTTTTCTGCTCAGGAAGCAGGGATAAAAGAAGGGGATAGGATTATTAGTATAGATGGAAGAGAAGTTAATGACTGGGAGGAAGTCGTAGAAATTGTTCATCCTAGTAAGGGAAAAACATTACATATAAATATTTTACGCGGAAACGAAGAGATAGAATTTTTAGTTGCATCCCGGATAGATCCGGAGAGAGATATATCATTAATTGGAATTACAGCTAAGGTTGAGATGAAAAAAATAGGTCTTTTAAGCTCTTTTTTTGAAGGAACAAAACAGACAATTATGTGGATTGGTTTTGTCTTAAAATCTATTGGTTTAATGTTTAGCAGAATAGGCAGGGCCAATATTTCCGGTCCTTTAGGTATTGGACAAATGGTGGCAGAAGTATCCAAAACGGGTTGGGAAAATTTCCTTTCGTTAATAGCCTTGATTAGTCTTAACATTGGTTTATTTAATCTTTTTCCTATTCCCATTTTAGATGGTGGCCAAATGGTATTTTATTTATGGGAAGGTTTTACCGGAAAGCCATTAAGTGAGAAGAAAATAAGAATTGCTCAAATGGTGGGCCTTAGTATTTTAATGGTAATTTTTGTTTTTGCTATGCAATGTGATATATCCAGATGGAGAAACGGGTGGGGAAATTAACACGTAGGGTAAAAATAGGGAAGTTTGATATTGGGGGAGGTAGGCCTGTTTTAGTGCAGTCGATGACTAAAACAGATACCAGGGACGTTATCTCCACAGTAAAACAAATAAAAAATCTGGAAAGAGTAGGTTGTGAAATAGTGCGGGTAGCTGTTCCGGATATGGCATCTGCAAAGGTATTAAGTAAGATAAAGAATAAAATAAATATTCCTTTGGTTGCCGATATTCATTTTAATTATCGTTTGGCTCTGGAGGCAATTGCTCAGGGTGCGGATAAATTAAGATTAAATCCCGGAAACATAACTAAAAAAGGAGAGATTGGAAAGATAATAAAGGCCGCTAAAAAGCGAAAGATACCTATAAGAATAGGAATTAACTCAGGCTCATTAGAGAAAAATATTTTAAAAAAATATGGAAAAGTTACTCCGGAAGCAATGGTGGAAAGTGCTTTAGGCTTTATTAGAATTTTTGAGAAGTTATCTTTTTTTGATATAGTGCTTTCCTTAAAAGCTGCGGATGTTCCTACTACTATAAAAGCATACGAATTAATTTCCCGAAAATGTGATTATCCTCTTCATCTGGGAATTACCGAAGCCGGAACTCCTTTTTCCGGTACAATAAAATCAGCAGTAGGGATAGGGACTTTACTTTTTAAGGGGGTCGGAGATACCATCCGGGTATCACTCACCGGTAATCCGGAAGAAGAGGTAAAAGTAGGGTTTGAGATTTTAAAAAGC
>JAGLYT010000250.1 GCA_023132075.1 bacterium | reverse complement strand
CATGAACATCATCACCGATTAAACCAACCGGACAGGTAGCAAATATTCCTATCATTTTAGGATGAAAAATATCGTAAGCCTCCTGAATAGCCTCTCTGAGTTTCTTCTCTCCGCCAAAGACAATATTATCGTCCTGCATATCCGTTGAGAAACAATAGGGCATAAAATTGTCCCCGTCAGGACCGGGCCTTGTCTGATTACGCCGTGTAGCCCAACTATAAAAACCACAACCGAT
This sequence comes from bacterium, assembly GCA_023132075.1. GTDB lineage: Bacteria > CBDUZB01 > JAGLHV01 > JAGLHV01 > JAGLHV01 > JAGLHV01. The sequence goes on along the minus strand of JAGLYT010000250.1, from coordinate 2,610 downwards.
AGGACCATGAGTAAGGTTTATAATATCCCGCGTAGGACCCAATACCACCCCTTTACATCCGGCATAGCAGCAGCCGCGCTGGGTAATAATTCCGGGAATAGTTCTTATGTTAGCCTGGATTTCCTGTTCAGTCTTTGGATCATTAAGAACTATAGATTTACTTCTTTTCCGAGCAACCTTCGAAGGATATTTTTTAAGAATATCCTCTTGTATTCCACATGGTTCCGGTAATTTTGTATCACTTTTCATAAGTCTTCTCCCTAATCAAGAATTTTATTTCCCGTTTCGCCTGTCCTTACCCTTACCGCATCCATAACCGGCGACACAAATATCTTTCCGTCTCCTGCATTGCCGGTTTGATTTACCTCGATTATTGTTTTAACCACCACATCAACTTTATCGTCAGGCAAAACAACAAAAAGAAGTCTTTTAGCTACCAATCTGGGACCCTGTCCAAGTTGACTAATTGCTTCCTGGTATCCATCTCCGGCACCGTGAAGTATCCTGTAATCAACCAGTCCTTTCCCTCTGCCCAACACCTTCCCGGTAGCAGTGAAAGATGCTAAGCCTAATTCTGAAAGCGCTTTTTTAGTACTATTAATCTTATTTATACGTATTATTGCCATTACTTCTTTCATTGTTTTCCCCTTTTATTATTTTTTTATTACTTTACTAAAACTATTTCATGCTAAAAATTTATAGAAAACAACCCGGAACGAATTTTATAAGGAACGATTATTCTTCTTTAACCCCGGAGCTTATCGTATACACCTCAAGTACGGGGGAAAGAAATATTTTACCGTCGCCAAAGGCTCCGGAATCTCCTGTTTTTGCGTTCTCGCTTATCGTTTTAATTACAAAATCCTTATCCTTGTCGGGTATTACCGTAATCAACAACTCTTTGGGAAGTTCATCGTAAGTAACTTCCCCTACCTTTAACCCCCGTTGCTTACCCCTGCCAAATACTGATATTTTGGTTACTGCAGGATATCCGGCATCAAGCAATCCGGCAAGAACTGCATCCGTCTTTTCTGGTCTAACTATTGCCCGTATCATTAACATTTACTACCCTCCTATTATTTTATTAACTATAAATTATACTATACCAAACTCTACCAAAAGGTTCTCAAGTTCTTCCATTTCCAACGGTTTAGGAACTATGTACATATCATTTTGCTCAATTTTATTTGCCAATGTTCTATATTCATCTGCCTGAGCATGTCCGGGTTCATAATCAATTACTGTTTTCCTATTTATTTCTGCCCTTTGAACCATCTTTTCCCGGGGAACGAAGTGGATCATTTGAGTCCCTAACTTCTTAGCCAATTCCTCGATCATCTCTTTTTCATTATCAACCTGACGACTATTGCATATCAGCCCGGCAAGTCTTACCTTTCCTGCATCAGCAAACTTAACAATACCTTTACAAATATTATTTGCCGCATACATAGCCATCATTTCACCCGACACCACAATATAAATCTCCCGGGCTTTTCCTTCTCTCATCGGCATAGCAAATCCTCCACAGACTACATCCCCTAAAACATCGTAAAAGGCATAGTCTAAAGCCCACTTGTCTTCATAGGCACCAAGTTGTTCCAAAAGATTTATAGCAGTTATAATTCCTCTGCCCGCACATCCGACACCCGGTTCAGGCCCCCCTGATTCCACACACCTTATTTTTCTATAACCTTCTTTAACAATCTCATCAAGGTCAAGATCTTCTCCTTCTTCACGAAGGGTATCAAGAACCGTCTTTTGATGCATACCTCCTAAAAGAAGTCTTGTTGAATCTGCTTTGGGGTCACAACCCACAACCATAACTTTTTTGCCCATTTCGGCAAGTCCGGCTACAATATTTTGAGTGGTTGTTGACTTACCAATCCCTCCCTTTCCATAAATTGCAATCTTTCTCATCATTATTAAAAACCTCCTTTTATTTTTTTTATTCTGACTGTTCACTTTTATAATACGCAACTTCTCTGCCAAATTATTTAAACAATAAAAAAACCACTTAAGTTTTAAACTAAACCCAAGTGGTTTTCTTGCTCTTCTTTCATTCCTGCAAACATAACTCTAATTTTTATATGGTAGCCGCAGGCTTCAGCCTGCGTTTTCGTCGGAGATTTTCCTCTGTCTTACTTTTCTGTCATTCCTCTTCTTTTTTGTCATTCCTGCCCCCTGCGGAAGCAGGGGTAAACTTGTCCCCGTGAAAACGGGGAGCAGGAATCCATTTTGTCTACAATAGTATAGACAGGAAACAACAACAATAAAACTTCAACAATAAGCTCACAAACTGTTTTCTTTATGCTTTGTTTTTAACACTTTGATTAAATTTTAACATCTTTATTTATTTTAATCTTGTATTTTTCTATCTTGTTGCGTAACGTATTACGATTTATTCCCAGGATCTGAGCTGCCCGAAGTTGATTTCCTTTTGTTTCTTGAAGTGCACGAAGAACCAATCCTTTTTCTATAAGAATCATAACCCCGTCCCTATTTTCCCCGGGATTATTTAAAACTTCGCTATAAAGCTCATCCAACAATCCTTCCAAACCCTCTTTACTTTTTTTCCCTTTTATTTCTATTAAGTTGCCTTCTTTTAAATCA
>JAGLYT010000025.1 GCA_023132075.1 bacterium | reverse complement strand
CTGTTGCCTTTGGCGCTATTAATGGTGGTAAAAACAAGTAAGGATATAAAATCAAAGGAACAGGCAAAGAATAAAGAATTAGATATAAGATTAGCTAAACTGCGTAAATATAACCGATTGAATAAGAAAGAACCATGGATTGAGCATATACGAATGGTTAGGAGCATTTGTGGTAAAAAGAAAATACCTGTTCAGCAGCTAAAAGAATCGTTTATTGTTCTTGATCAATTAGCGAGAGAGTTGGGTTATGGGCAAACAGAGTTATCAGAAACAATGGAAGCAATGGCTGAAATCATCATAAACCGGATAAACCGGAATGAAAAAGAAGTTTTAGCCGGGGCAAAAGGCGGCTTAGAGGCAGCAATAGAAAGAATTAGTAAATATTTAAGGTTTAATTCCCAGAAAAATAAGCGGGCAAATACCTATTGTGTTATTGCTTTGGCTTATTTGGTACAGGAAGAATTGTTGATTAAGACAACTGCAGCAAGAATGGCAGAAAAAGTATTGGAGAGTAATTATATAGATGATGCGTTGTATGAACCAAATAAAGAGTTTATTGAAGAATTTGTCGGGAAAAGATTTGATGAACCAAAGGAAGTTACTCCTACCCGGGAAGAAAAGCCGGAAATAAAATTTACCACGCTTTCTGCTATTATCACTGTGATTGAAAAAATAAAAACAGGAGAGGGTATAATCGAGAAAATCGATAAAACATGGAGAACGGTTTTTTCAGAGGATAAAAAAAGGATAGAAAAAGCTGTAATTACCGGGATTGAAGAGTTGTGGGAGAATGCTGAGGCAAAGGATAGAAAAATTATAGAAGAATTTGCGGAGGAGAGAAAAGGAAAATTTGGAAGACAGCTCATGGTTGTCGTAAATAAGGGCGAAAAAGAGAGGTTGAAGAAGCTAAAAGAAATATGTAGCATATTAGAAAAAAACAAAAAAACATTTAAAAAACTTTTCGGTTCTTTTATTGTGAATGAAAATATTTCTTATTCTGTAGTAATGGGTTTAATTGCGGGATATACAGAAGAGGAAATAATAGACTTGGAGATAGCTGCCGGCCAAGATGAGGTAAAACGAGCTGTAGAGTTTTTAAGAGGGCCTGTTTCTCTGGAAGCTTTATCCCAGATTATTCTGGAGATGAAAGATTGGATTAAATTAGTCAAGATAATCGATTTTATCAGTCGGCTTAATAGCCACGAATTAAATATGTTGCGGGTATTCCTTTGTTATCATATGGTACCCGATATTGATGCTGATATTATAGCTTCCCAGTTAAATATAGAAGAGAGTGAAGTTAATCGAATACTTCTTTATGGGAATATTGTAGGAGTAATCGAAAGAAAAGAAAAAAGGAAAGTAGTTCTTACCGAACTGGGGCATAAATGGGTAGAATGTTTTATTAATGGCAAGATGTATCATGAAATTTTAATAGATGACCAAAGCTATCCTTCTCTGGAAAAATCATTAAATTGGACAAAGCTTTCTAAAGAATACAATGAATATAGGTGGAGTAATCTTCCTGATGAAGTTGAAAATTTTCTAATACAAACAGTTCAATGTTTAAAGGAAAATGAAGATGGTTTAATCAGTATTATTAATAATTCTGTTTTGGATGAAGAGGAATACAACGATAAATTTGACTATGCCAAAAGTAGATTTGAGGGGTGTGGCTTTTCCCAAAAAGATGCAGGGAAAATGGGTTCGGCTCTTTTAAATAATAAAGTTTATTTAAGTATGATGGAACAAGCAAAAAGAGGTGAGATAGAGATTAAAACGGTACAGGAAACAATTTCTAAAACCTTTAGTTTTATTGTTTTGATGCTGGATAATTTTTATAGGTTAGGTATTGAAGAAAGAGATTTTCCGGCTGCTTTTCAGGCAATAGTTTTAGAAGGAGTAGGGGTAGAAGATTTAAAAGAATATATAAAAGCTCAAAAAGAGGTTTCTTTGCCGTTGCGGAAAAAGAATATTTATTTCGTCGGCGGGACAGGGGATATTGCTGAAGACTTTGCTTTGATGTTTGCCAAGAAGCATAATGTTTATGTTGGTTCCCGCAAGAAAGATGAGGGGATAGATAAAGCGAAGGAGTTAGAAGAAAAGCTGAGGAGCGCAGAAATAGAGATTGAAGGTATCGTAGGTGAGGAAAACGGGGAGATGTTGCGAATGGCCTCGAAAGAAGGAGGCATAGTGATTTTAGCTGTCCCGGTGGAATATATCGAATCTACTATTGACCAATATAAAGAAGAACTCAATAATCCTAATTTAATTATTATTTCTTTGGGAAATAATATGAAAGCAAGAGAAGACAAAGTTTTAGAAGTTGTTAAAACAGGCGAATTAAATGTGGCAGAAATGATTAAGGAAGCCCTTCCCCGGGCAAGAGTAGTTGCCGCTTTTAATAATTATAAAGCACATTTATTGAAAGGGGACCCTAAAAACAAGGTTTCTATGGAAATTGGGGTAGCTTCGGATGACCGGCAAGCCAAACGAATAATAATGGATCTGATTAATACCGGTATGCCCGGGTTAATTCCCTTTAATGCAGGCGGATTAGATGATACTGGTTTATTAGAAGAAATTACTGCAGCAGCTGTAAATTCAAAAGATGAAATGCTCAAGGAATGGAAAATGGAAGAAGCCTTGAAGGTGGTCAGATATTATCAGGATAATTTAGATTATTTCAAAGAAGAGGTTAGAAAAATTACAGGGAAAGAAGGGGATATAGGTTTACAGGATTTATTAGCTTTGTTATTTGATAAGGATAAGAGAGAGTTTATGCAGGAGACTCCGGATTTTGTAAAAAATGCACCTTTGGAGATAAGACAACCGATAGAGCGTGTCTTTAAACAAAGGAAAAGTAAGCCCGATGTTGTTAATAAAGTTTCGAGCCTTCTTTTATTACCTATATTAACCGCAGGTTTATTTATGTTCCTTCCCGGGGTTATGACTGTGGCAGAGGCAGCAACAGGCGTAGTTGTTGATCCAGGGGCAGGGGCATTACCTTTTATAATGAGTTTGTCAATGATTACTATGGTTGTTGGAATATCAACTTTTTTTAAAAAAGCCAAAAAGAAAGAGAAAATATTTCTAGAGAATAAAATTTATTTTAACCAGGATATTAATTTACGACCGGCAATTATTGAAAAAATAAAGAAAGTAATTTCCTGGGAGCTTAAACCTGATTTAGCACCAAGTGGACGAACGGGATTAATAATTTTAGATAAACCAATCATTGTAAATAAAGTTAAAATAACAGCAATAAAAATAAAGGGGTTGGGTGATTATTTTACGGACCCTGAAAATCCTACTCCGCCGACAACAAAAGAATTTCATGATTCTGGCCAGCCGGATTTCTATACCGAATTTGATGAAAACGGAGAATTTTATATTAAAGAAACTATTCCTAAACCTTTAGGTGGAAATATTTATAAAGAGGCAAGGGAAGAGTATAAATTCCATCTAAATGCTTTTAAAAAAGGAGATTTTGTAAGTGTTCCTTTAGCTTATGGCGAATATCCTGAAATTAAATATAAAGGTGAAACTTTAGGATTTGTGATATTAGGTATTACAGATCCCAGGGATAGGCGAGTTGATAATCTTTTTGCGGGAGATTTAGTTTCCATGGATAAAAAAACAGCACAGGTGGTAATTTCTGATTATCTCAGGGAACTTTTGGGTGGTAAAAAAATGGAAGATTTTTTTGAAAAACTTTTTGAGCAATGGGGACATACTTTAAGAAGATTTCATAATGCCGGTTTTATCCATCGCAATCCTCACGGAGCTAATTTTTCATATGAGAAAAATAAAATCAAAATACATGATTTAGAATCAAGTAAAAGGAAACAAGATTTAAAGAATGAACAAGTATTTATGTATCAACTTTACGAAGTAGGAGAAGTATTATCCAGAATTTATCTTTTGATTAACACTCTTATAGGCCTTGATATTTATCAAAAAGGAAAAATAAATGTTTATCATAGTTTTCTTAAAGGATATTTTAAAGAAGAACTTCTCCGGAATAAAGCAGACATAAGAATTGAGATGAAAAAAGCAAGTCAGGGCTTAATGGAAGAATTTCCTCCTGTACAAACTAAAAAACTTCCGGGAGAAACATTGCAAATCATTTTAAATTCAATTATCCATTTATATGTGCCTTTTGCCAATGTTTTGGAAAAAGAAAAGATAAAACGGCCTTATTCAAAAGAAGCGTTGAAAGAAAAGGTTGTAAATCATTTTAAAAATATAGTAAGTTTTAGCGAACAACTTAGAAAAGAGAAAAAAACTTCAATATTGCCAGGTAGAATTTCTAAGCTTTTTAGTATATTTTTGGCATTGATAGGTGTAAATACTATAGCTTTATTAATAGGTATTATCAGTAAAGCAGAGGCAACGACAGAGGTTACAACAGCTACCGTTAGTATCGTGGGGATACCGGGAATGAGTATTATAATGTTATCGTTGGTAGCCGCCGGTTTGAGTTTAATAGCGTTAAGATGGATAATTAAAGCTTTAGGGGAAAGAGCAAGCCCGATAATAGCAGATAAATTGACCTATATTCTTGCCAAAGTAAATCCTCTGATAATCTTAATGGTTATTCCTGAAAAATTCAAAATAGATAAATTATCAAAAAGTGATGAAGATCAGTATATAAGTGTTGCTTCAACTGAACTTAAAACAATTAGCGAAGGCAATATTCACTCATCCGTAGCTACAAGTGAAGACATAAATATGGTCTTAAAGATGAGATATGAGGACAAAGATATAAGTAATTCTTTTGCCAATTACGTAAAATTTCAGAAACAACTCACCGGTTGTCCTTTCATTGTACCTTATATAACAGGTAGCGATGGAATTTTTAGAATAGATGGCGTTAAGGTATCTGTCAAGGAATATGTGATTGAGAAGAAACTTATCATATTTGGCAATGAATTAAGGAGAGATATCATTTCTGGAAACATTGAAGGTGCAAAAGACAGGCTCAATGCATGGATAAAGCTTCACAACAATATTATTGAAAGAGGCTTTATTGATAAAATATTTGTTGATTTTTCCAATAAAAGAAAGTTCTGGGAAAACCTAGGGTATGATGAAAATAATATCCTTATGTATCACGATATAGCCGACCTGGACAAATTTGAAGAGGTTGATATAGGTATTGCTAACAAATGTATTGATAATATAGTAGAGTCTTTTGAGTATTTTTTTGAAGACATTGAAGTAGATGATAATATAAGGAAAGAACTGACCGATTATTTTAAAGATAGGATGGATACTTTTACTTACGGCAGAAAAAAAGAAAACAAGGTAAGTATAATCGATAACAGCGGTAAGGAAATAGAAATTAATTATATTTTAGAGAAAGCAAAAGATGTAGATTCTAAACAGACTTTGTTGTTTATTCCCGGATTGGGAGGGAGTTTAGAGTACTGGGATTATATTAAGGAACATTATAAAAACGAAGGCTATAATGTATTGTTGATAGATATTAAAGGGATGGGTGAGTCGGTACTTAAAGGATATGATTATAAAGATGAATATTTTACAATGGAATCCTTTGCCGACGATATAAATAAGGTTATCGGGAAGCTGCGGTTGGATGAACAAGAAATTACTATTGCAGGGCATTCCATAGGTGGAGAAATTGGAATGGAATTTGCGGTGAAATATGGCAAAGATAGTACAAAACTTATTACAATAGGTACTACAATTAAAAAAGAAGCAGAAGGGAGTGTAAAAGAGGTAAGGTTTCTAAATCGCATAGTTAGTCTATCTTCTCCGTTGATTAGAAGTGGTTTCTTTTTAAGTCGGATTCCTTTGGTTGGACCGGTAGTAAAAGGAATAGGAACAATACTAGGGTCGATTGTATTTATGAGTTTTTTGGGTGATTTTTTTGTAAGAAAAAATATGCTTAGCGCCAAAAAAATAAATATAGTAATGAAAGCATTTCTTTCTGCGGATATTAAAGCTGTAAATCGTATCTGTAATTATATGGAAGAAGATCATGAGAACCATTATAAAGAACTTCTTCGTCGAATAAAGGCTAAGGGAATTTATGTCGCTGCTATAGCAGGAGCATTAGGTATCGAAGATTATCCCAAAGAGGAACATTATACCACAGAAGAAATAGAAGCAAGGAAAATAGCGGAAGCTGCCGGTTATCCTGGTAATGTAAAAATAATCAAAGGTGTTAAACATGGTGGGATGTTAGAAAAACCGGAGGAATTTATTATTGCTTTGGATAAAATACTGCATATAAAAAGTGAATCAATAAAGGAAGAAAGGTTGTCTTTTGGAACAGCCCTTGGCTATAATCTAAAAACCTTAATGCAGGTTGTCTTAAATGTAACGGATGTAGTATTAAATCCTATAAATACAATTAATATGTTTTTAGGAGAAAAGAAAGAAGGAAAAAGAGAATTCGAGGTAAAAGTTCTTAAGTATATAAGAGAAATAATGATAAAGAATATTCCCCCGGAATTCTTAGAACAGGTAGAACGAGACAAAGTACAAGTAAGAGGAACTACGAGAGAAGATTTGGTTAGTATGAAGGAAATGTGGGCAATGGCCGGATTAGCCGAACATCCGGATAAAAAGGATACATTAGTATTATATATACATCAGAAATATTTAAAAGTGTTAAAGGCATTAGCCGGTAAGAAGAGAAAAGAAATGTTTGCTGCACTTGCCAGGCATGAGGTATGGGAGTATCAGTTAGTAAACATCTACGGTATACCGCAGGAAATAGCCCATCTAATAATCACATCAAACAATAATGCAAATGAATGGAATAAGGCATTAGAACAAGCCGGAATGGAAGAATTGGGGAAAGAAGCAGTAGGAGAAAGGATTAAGAAAATAGTAAGAGCTAATAATATTCCTATAATATTGATGTTTAAAATAAAAAAAGATGTAAAAAAACAGCAGGAATTGGAAAGGATAGCAAAAGATATAATATCTGTCTCATTAAAACAAAAAGATGCTCAGGATATCTCTGCAGAAAATATCCTGGAAAATAAAAAGAATTTGGTTAAACAATTGTTTAATTCTATGCGCGGCGATATAAAAGATTGGAAAAAGATACTCTTTTTCGTTAATAATATTAAGGAAGAAGAAGAATTGGAAATATTATATTCATTATTTTATTTGTATACCGCTTCCAATGGTGATAGGGGAAATGTGCTTTCTTATTTAGAAAATGCTTTGAAAGTTAAAAAAGATAAAATTAAGGACTTACTTAATTATTTAAGTAAAAATAAAATAATCAAATCAAAGATAAAACGAACAATAAATCTTACTGATTACACCAGGGAAATGCTTAAGGGATTTTTACAGGGAGATGAACAGAAGACCTCTAAGTTTAAAGATTTACTGGATAGTTATAAATTAGGTGAAACAATATTAAAACCAAAAGGGATATATATCTCTTTGACATTAACAAATTTAGAAAATATAAGAGAATATAATCCTTCTGAAATTACAGAAAGAATAATAAAACAGATGCACGGTGAAAAAGCTACGATGATGTTTTCTGATTATAGAAGAGAAGTAAAAGAAGCGATTCAGAAATATGCAAAGGAAAAATTGATTGAGTTAGGTTTTTATGAAGCAGCAGTTGAGGAAATCATATATGCATTAACTGTTCCTGCCATAGAAAATATCACTGATGATTTGAATATTATAAGGCAGTATAAAGATAATCCATCATTATTTGATGATAATGCCGTAGGATTAAAACAGATTGGAGATATAGTTTCATTTTTATACGTAGAAAAAAAGAAAATAGATGACTATTTAAATAGAAGTGAAAGGTATAGAAATTATGATAGAGATTTGAAAAAAGTTTTATTCCCTGAATTCCAACTTGCCTTAGCTTATTTGAGTGCTGATGAAATAATCGATAAATTAGAAAAAGAAGGACCTGGGGCGGTTGTTGATTTTGTGGCTAGTAGATATACATTAGATCGACTTTCTGATGACGCTATAGCTCTCATAGAAAAGATAGCAAGCTTATCATTGAATGTAAAATCTTTTGGCAGAATTAAACATAGGAAAGGTGAAGTAGGGATTGATGAAGAATTTATAAAAGAGCGGCAGAGGATTACAGATGAAAAAGGAATTTTTGGGAGAAATGTGTGGAAGGAAAAGTCTGCAAAAGAGCTTGATAAGTTTTTAGAGCAGTGCGGTTTTTCTGAAGAATATCGTAAAGGATTAGTTCCTCTTTTAGTAGATGATAAACTATATAAGGACATAGGGATAAGTTCCAGAGAAAAAAGAAACAAAATTAGCAGAGAAATGCTTATGTTTTTTGATTGGTTGACTTACAGTATTAATTTGCAAAAATATGGGGAAGATTTTGTTATAGCTTTCCAAAAGATAGTTTTAGAGGGATTAAAACCTGAAGAAGTAAAGAAACAGATAAGTGGTGAAAAGCAGCAGGTTTCTATAGAAGTCAGTGAAAAAGTATTAGACCGTTTTATTAAGGAAAGAATGAGCAAGGTTGAACCCATAATAATAGAAATACGTTCAGTACGTCCAAAAGCTAAAATGAAAAAATTAAAACTTAGTACGAAGGAAAAAACAATTATAGGTAATCTTATAACTAAAAATTTGGTAGATGAAAAAATGGGCTTTGATAATGAACAAATAGCTGCAGTTATTGCAAAGGTCTCTATGTTTCATATTTATATGAAGCCGGTAAAAGATATGATTAAAAAGAAAAATTTGACGAATAGTGCACAATTGGAAGAAATCCCGGAAGAAATTAAAGATATCGTTTATTACTTTTTAGTAGAAAATAAAAAACTCAAAGAAGCAGGTTATGAAGAATTTGAACTGGAATTATATCAATTGGCATTATTGAAATTCAGTGCTGATGAGATAATTGAGAAAGTAAAATCAGGACAGGAAGGGGAGATTAAAAAGCAGGTATTTATAAAACTTTTTGATTTAAATAAAAATCTTATTTCAGTAGGAACGCAAATTTTAATTAGAGATATTGCTAAATTATTAGAGGAGGGAAAGCCGCAAAAAGAAGTTGTAGATAGCAAAATAATTGACAAATTGACAGGTTATGGCTTTTCTGAAACAAATGCAAAAAAAATTACTTCAGCATGGTTGGTTGCATTAGGTAATAAAAATGTAAATGAAAATCAAATATTTGAGTTTTTTGAACTTTTTTACGAGAGATGTGTTTCATTGGAAATAGAGGGAGAGGATGTATTAAAGGTATTCCAAATAATGGTTTTAGGTAATGATAGTAAATATTATTTTAAAGAATTTCCCTGTTCCAAAAAAGAAAGCCTGTCTTCAATGCTTGGGTATAATGTTGAAACTTTACTTAAAGCTGTTTTAATGGTAACTGATGCAGTATTAAACCCGATAAATACAATCAATATGTTCTTAGGAGAAAAGAAAGAAGGAGAAAGAGAATATGAATTTGAAGTGCCGGAGGATATAAGGAAAACAATAACAGATAACATACCACCAGGGTTTAAATTCAAGACGGATATACTTAAACAGAAAGAAGTATCTATAAAAAAAATAATGGATGCTTTTGAGAATAATGGGGCAATGCTTGTGACCACTGAAAAAGATCACCCGTATACAATGTATCACTGGATTAGAGATAGCAGTCTAGTAATAGAAGAAATAATACAATTATATAAGGAAACCGAGGACCCTCAATTAAAGGATAGATTAAGAAAAATAATAGAAAAATTTATCGAATTCACAAAAATTAATCAGCAAACAGAATCAGAATATTATTTGGGGGAGACAAGATTTTTAGCCGAGGACGGAGAGGCGGAAGATTCAGCTTCTCAATGGGGTAGGCCTCAGAATGACGGGTCGGCATTAAGAGCTGCGGCTCTCATAGATTATGCTAATCTTTTAATAGAACAAGGAAATATAGATGAAGCACTAAATCTCTATAATGATGTAATCAAAAAAGATTTGGATTATGTTGCCGAACATTGGGAAAATCGCTGTTTTGATTTATGGGAAGATTTGATGGGATTTCATTTCTGGACAAGAAAGTCGCAAATAAGAGCATTAAATAAGGGATTGGTGTTGGCTGATAATTTAAAAGTAGATACTGCAGAAATGTGGAAACAAGCATTGGATTCTTTGGAAGATGAAATTGTTGAGCATTGTGATGATTCAGAGGGTTATATTCGTTCTACATTAGAGCGAGAGCGGGACATTGAAGGTAAAAAACCGGGCAAAGGATTCGATTCAGATATTGATACATCAGTAGTTGGTTCAATCGTAAAAGATTCAGATTTGAAAAACCCAATTATGCCGGTTGATGATAGCTGGGTTATGAAGACAGTAATAGAAATGGAGAAAGTATTTGGTACTCTTTATCCTATCAATAAAAAATGGATAGAAGAAGGTAATTTCGGTCGGGGAATTGGTAGATATCCCGAGGATGCATATTACGGGGGGAATCCCTGGTTTATTAATACTGCCTGGTTTTCTCAATATTATTCACTTTTGGCTTTAAAATTTCTTGAACAAGGGAAGATTTCAATAACTTCTGATAATATTTCTTTTTTCCGGAATATAGGGATTGATGTTCTTTCAGCTAAAACCGTAACAAAAGACGATAAACTTTTTAATGAAATCATTGATAATTTAAGTAGTAACTCTCAAGGTTATTTAAAGTGGATAATTCATTACATTCCGAAAACCGGATTGATGA
>JAGLYT010000249.1 GCA_023132075.1 bacterium | reverse complement strand
ATAAGATTCTAAAGACGGTGTAGCAGAACCTAAAATCAATACCGCTTTCTTCCATCGGGCACGAAAAATAGCCACCTCCCGGGCATGATACATCGGTTTTTGTTCTTGTTTAAAAGAAGTTTCATGTTCCTCATCAACGATTATTATTCCTAAATCAGGAAAGGGAGCAAACACAGCCGAACGGGTTCCAATCAACACTTTAATATCACCCCGACAAACTGCTTCCCATGTATCGTATCTTTCCCGCAAGGAAAGATGACTGTGCCAAATTCCTACTTCTTCTCCAAATCGTTCACAAAACTGTTGAATTACCTGCGGGGTAAGGGATATTTCCGGGACAAGAAATAAAGCCTGTTTTCCCTTTTGCAAAACCTGTGCAATTGCCTGAAGATAAACCTCCGTTTTTCCGCTATCACTTATTCCGTGCAATAAAAAAGTTTTATAATTGCCTTTGTCAATGCATTTTCTAATCGGTTTAAGAATGTTTTCCTGCTGGGGCATAGGTATAAAAAAAGACTTCCTGGAAACTACATCTTTTTTTTCTTTTCTATGCAATCTTCTTTTTTTTCCGCTACATCGGGGAGGAACAATTGCACTTAATGCCTCTCCCCATGAACAGGCGTAATAATCAGAAATCCATCGCCCTAAAGCAAAAAATTCATCCGATAGCACTGCTTGTTTATCTACTATCCTTAAAATGTTTTTTAATCTATTCTTCTTAAAATCAAACTCCTTAACTTCCGACTGCTTAACAAAATTTAACACATAACCTTCCACTTCGCGTTTACCAAAAGGAACTACCACTCTCATTCCCACTTCTACCCCTTCAGATATATCCTGCGGCACAGCATAATAAAAGGTTTTTTCCAGAGGAGCAGATAAAATAATGTTAATTATTTTTTTTTCTTCCATATTTATTAAACGCTTTCTTAAACATATTTTTATAGAATACTTTTATAATTCTAACTTCCTCTCTGAATTGCTTATCGGTTCCGAAAAAAATTAGTACTTAATATTTTTTAGTTTTTGCTGTGTTCCTTCATTATTTTTTTCATATCTTCCCAAACGAATTTTTTCAAATTAGAATTGCGTAATAATGCTGCAGGATGATAGGTAGGCATTAATTTACAATTTTCAAAAGAGCAAAATTTACCCCTTAAAACACCAATCGGAGTAGTTATTTCCAGAAGTGACTGGGTAGCGTGGGTCCCCAAAGTACAAATAACTTCCGGTTTTATAATTTCTATTTGCTTTAACAAAAACGGCTTACATTGGGCAATTTCTTCCGGACGGGGAGGACGGTCGTTACCCCTCTTTTGAGGCTGGTCAGGGTCAATCATCGGATGACACTTAACAATATTAGCGATATATACATCTTCCCTTTTCATTTTCATTGCCTCAATTATTTTAGTTAAAAGTTTACCTGCCCTGCCGATAAAAGGAAGTCCGTTCATATCTTCGTCATGCCCCGGTCCTTCTCCGACAAACATCAGCCAGGCGTTGGGATTCCCCGCTCCGAAAACTAAATTAGTTCTACTTTTACCTAAATTACATTCCCGGCAATTTTTTAATTTTTTTTCTAATTCTGCTAAAAGATTTTCCGGCATAGCCAAAGATTTATTTTTTTTAGAAAATTCAATATTCTCACTTAAATAAACCTGTCTTTCCCCCTGCTCTTTTTTTTGTTCTAAATATTTCCCGGTCAAAGTAAGAATTTCTTTATATTCCTTCTCTATTCTCTTTTTTTTGTGTTTCATTATCAAATTATCTCCTTTTTTATCGTTTTAGCCCTTTCTTTAAGTAATGTTTCTATATAATCAATTTCTTCCGGGGAAAGTACTTTCTCTCCGGCAACAACCGTTTCTTTGATTTGAGCAGGATGCCGTGCTCCGACAATAGCCGCAGTTACCTCCGAACGCCGGAGTGTCCAGGCTATAGCCATTTGAGCCATGGTTCTGCCATTTTTTTTAATTAAAGGCCTCAAATTTTCCAATAATTTCAAGTTTATGCTTAATTCCGGTTCCTGAAAATGGGAATTCTTTTTCTTTCGCCAATCATCGTTAGGTAAATTAGCTATTTTATCTTTAGTAAATTTACCGGTAAGCAACCCTGATTCCAATGGACTGTATACAATCAGCCCGATATGATTATCCGCACAATAATCTAATACTTCCTTTTCTAAATCTCTCATTAACATACTATAAGGCGGTTGAAGTGACCCTATCGCATATATAGATTGTAATCGTTTTAACTGATTCAAATCAAAATTAGATACACCGGCATAACGTATTTTTCCTTCTTTTATCAAATCCATCATAAAACTCCATGCCTCTTCTATATCTTCATCCGGATCAGGCCAGTGAATTTGATAAAGATCAATTGTATCTCTCTTGAGCCGCCTTAAACTTGCTTCTATTTCCCGCCTGATACTTACCCGCTTTAAACATCCGGAAATCTTTCTTTTTTCATTCCAAATCAAACCACATTTACTGGCGATTAATACTTCTTTGTGTCCTTTTAACGCCTTACCTACAATTTTTTCTGCATGGCCAAGTCCATAAACAGGAGCTGTATCTATCCAATTTATTCCTGAATCCAACGCCTGCCAAATAGTAGAAACAGACTCTTTATCATCCTGCGAACCCCACCCATAAGCATACCCTCCTCCCCCCAAAGCCCATGTACCTAAACCAATATTCGATAAATAAAGTTCCGTATTCCCTAACCTTTTCTTCTGCATAATTCATTCCCCATACTTAATTTAACCAAATATAGCTAAACAAATCCTGAATTAAAAAGCAGAGTAAATTCTGCAACTACAAACTCATATATCTGTTGTCTTTATT
>JAGLYT010000248.1 GCA_023132075.1 bacterium | reverse complement strand
TCTTGATGAATTAAAAATTATTCCTGTTCTTAAAGAAGAAATTAAAAGGGGTAAGCTTTTTTTAGGAATTTGCTTGGGTTTGCAATTATTATTTACCGAAAGCCATGAAGACGGATTATGTTCGGGGTTGGATATAGTTAAAGGACAAGTAAAGAAATTTAATTTTTCAGATGGTTTGCATTTAAAAATACCGCATATGGGATGGAATACAATTAAAATTGAAAATAAAAAAGAAGATATTTTAGAAGGAATTCCGGATAATTCTTATTTTTATTTTGTTCATTCTTACTATGTAGAAGTGGAAGATAAAGAAAAAATAATGGCGGTAACCGAGTACGGAGGAGAATTTTGTTCCGCAATTGGTAAAGATAATGTTTACGGGATGCAATTCCATCCTGAAAAAAGCGGGGACTTAGGATTAAAAATATTAGAAAATTTTTATAAATTGAGTGAGAGAGAATAAAACGTTATGCTGACTAAAAGAATTATTCCTTGTTTAGATGTGAAAGATGGCCGGGTGGTAAAAGGTACCCGGTTTGTGAATTTAAAGGATGCAGGAGATCCTGTTCAAATAGCTTCATTTTATGGCAGAGAGGGAGCTGATGAAATAATTTTTTTGGATATTACTGCCAGTTTTCAAAAAAGGAAGACAATGTTAGAAGTTGTGGAAAGAACAGCGGAGTGTACTTTTATTCCTTTAACGGTGGGAGGAGGAATAAGAAATGTTGAAGACATAAAAGATCTTCTTAATTCCGGGGCAGACAAGGTTTCTTTAAATACAGCTGCAGTGGAAAATCCCTCTCTAGTCCAAATAGGAGCAGAAAAGTTTGGCCGGCAATGTATAGTAGTAGCCGTAGATGTAAAAAGACAGAATGTACAACCGGAAAAATGGGAGGTTTTTACTTATGGAGGAAGAAAAGCTACCGGAATAGATGTTTTTGACTGGATAAAAAAAGTAGAACAATTGGGAGCAGGGGAAATTCTTCTTACCAGCATGGATGCCGATGGGACAACAGAAGGGTATGATTTGGAATTAACCAGTAGAATTTCTGAAATGATTGATATTCCGGTAATTGCTTCCGGTGGGGCAGGTAGTTTAGAACATATTAGTGATGTTTTGACCCGGGGAAAAGCAGATGCGGCATTAGCTGCTTCTATCTTCCACTATAATAAATATAGCATTAAAGAATTAAAGGAATATTTAGCAAGAAAAGGAATTGCAGTAAGGTTAAATTGATTTTAAGTGATAGAGAGATAAGGATTGTTTAGACAATAAATACTGATAATGAAAGGATTAAATATCGAAAATGGCTAAGGAAAGTTGTGGGGTTTTTGCTGTATTTGGAAGTAAAGAAGCGGCTAAGTTGACTTATCTGGGGCTTTATGCTTTGCAACATCGCGGACAGGAAAGTGCAGGTATAGCTGTTTCTGATGGTACAAATATTAGTGTCCATAAAGGGATGGGATTAGTATCTGAAGTTTTTAAAGAAGAAAGACTTGAAAAGATGGTAGGACATATGTCTATCGGGCACGTAAGATATTCTACTACAGGGTCTTCACATATAAAAAATGCTCAACCTTTTTTTGTGGAATATTCCCGTGGAGTAATTGCCATAGGACATAATGGGAATTTAGTTAATGGTGGTTCGCTGCGCCGCAAACTGGGACAGGAAGGGGCTATTTTTCAGTCCACAATGGACAGTGAAATAGTTGTTCATTTAATTGCCCATTCGAAAAAGAAAAAATTGGAAGAATCTTTGATTGAGGCGTTATCTCAAATGAAAGGTTCATATTCTTTGATTTTGTCTGATAAAAATCAAATAATAGGGGTAAGGGATCCTCATGGATTTAAACCTCTATGTCTGGGCCGTTTAAATGGTGCTTATGTTCTTGCCTCGGAAACCTGTGCGTTGGATATTATTCAGGCTCAATATGTCAGGGAAATAGAACCGGGAGAAATTGTTTTTATTAATAAGGAAGGGATTAGATCTATAAAACCTTTTTCTCCTGTAAAACATTCTTTCTGTATTTTTGAATTTATTTATTTTTCCCGGCCGGATAGCAATATTTTTGGGAAAAACGTTTATTTAACCAGAAAATCTTTGGGAAAACAATTATTTAAGGAGTATCCTGTTGAGGTGGATATGGTTATGCCTGTACCGGATTCCGGTAATTATGCCGCGTTAGGATTTGCGCAAACAGGAAAAATTCGTTTTGAAATGGGGATAATTCGAAATCATTATATAGGCAGGACTTTTATTCAGCCTACCCCCCGGATTAGATCTCTGGGGGTTAAAATTAAACTTAATCCGGTCAGGGAAGTTTTAAAAAATAAACGAATAGCGATAATAGAGGATTCAATTGTGCGGGGGACTACCAGTAAAGCCAGAGTAAAGACTCTTTGGGATGCAGGAGCTAAGGAAATTCATATGAGAGTAAGCTGTTCTCCTATTAAATGTCCTTGTTTTTACGGGATCGATTTTCCTACTAAAACAGAGTTGATTGCTAATTGTTATAATGAAGAGCAAATATGTAAACATCTAGGTTTAACCAGTTTAGGGTATTTGAGTTTAGATGGAATGCTTTCTTCAATGCCTTTACCCCCGGAAGAGTTTTGTACTGCTTGTTTTGATGGGAAATATCCAATTCCTATAGATGAAAAATTTTCCAAGGATTTGTTGGAGAAGAAATAAGTATGGGTATATTTGTAAATAATGTGAAAAAAATATTAAGGTTATAGTTTATGTGTTGTAATTCATTGTAAAACGGATAATTTTTTAATAGTACAATTTGGATTAGCTGGTTGTTGAGAAATTTTATTTACTGATTAGTGATAATTGCAATAACTT
>JAGLYT010000247.1 GCA_023132075.1 bacterium | reverse complement strand
GGGAGTATTATGCTACCGCCGTTAGCAGAAACAAGTTTCTCCTGGAAAACAGTTTGAAAAAGATGGAAACGGAAAAAACTTCCGTAGTGGCTATGGTTACCGGAGGTTTTCATACCCCGGGAGTAACCAAATTAGCTAAGGAAAAAGGACTTTCCTATGTGGTTGTTTCTCCTAATATTACTCAGGCAGTAGATAGTAACAGATATTTTGCTCTTTTAGAAGGTAAACGGACGCCATACAAAGATTTATTGCTGGAGCAGAGCGAGCTTTTACTGGCTATTGCCTCCAGTTTTGTCAGTAAGGAATTTTCAAGAAAAATAGTTGGTTTGATTACTAATTCCTTGATTAGAATATATAAAAACAAGGGATGGTCGATGGATGATATAAAAATTGAAATTGAAAATGTTTTTAGCCGGACAAAGGTAAAAAATTCTGAATTTCAGTTTCAGTGGGTTGAGGAATTGAGTCAAGAAGGAGAAAACAGGGAGATATATTCATTTAAAGTGTTTGAAGGTGATACAAGAGAGAATAAGGTAATAAAAAGTATTTCGGCAAACCGTATAATTAGTAAAGGGAAAGAGGTGTGGGAGAGTAAGTTTGTAGACTTAAAAGAAGCTGAGGGTAATATATTAGAAATTAAACAGGAGATCATCAGACAACAGAATTCCATTAGGGGGCAATTGCGTTCATTTGTTACCGGTTCAATTAATTTCTTGAGAAGAGGCCTGCAGATGCAATATTTTATGCATTTAGCAGAGAGAGTACAGGAAAGGGTTAAACAAAAAATTACTGTTCAGGGCTCTTTAGTTAAAAACACTTATGCTGGACTTTTTCCTGCGCCGGCAACTGCTTTACCGGTGACTGTAGAAAGTATATTAAACCCATATATCAATCAGTTAGTGAAAAAATTAACTGTCGAAGAATTAAATGCAGCATTTAATGAATATGGTCAGCATTTAAGTAATCTTGAAAAATACGGTGAGGATGTTAGTCTGCAGGAACTTAAAAATTATGCTAAAGTAGAAAAAGTTATTTTCCAGTTAAAGGCTGAATTATCCGATAAATTTGAGGAAAGTTTATTTAAGGATAAAGATTATGGAGAAATACTACTTCAAAGAGCAATAGCGGAAAAAACGAAAATTGTTTCCAGGCCGGTTAAGGTGGAAAAAGTTCCGGATGGAGAAGTGGCTGAAGTTCCTGATGTAAAAGTGGAAGAAAAAGTGAGTGAGATGGCTGAAGTGGCTGAGGTAGAAAATATTTTAAATTTATGTGTTGATAAACTAATAAAAACCGAAAATTTAACTATTGAAATATTAAAAGAGGCGTTTAAAGAACATGCGAAGGTTGTAGAAGATATTGAAAGATATGGGATTGATGCCAGCATACCAGGTTTTCAGGGAGTGGGAGTAGATAATTATAATAAAGTGCAAAAAGTTATTTCGAAAGATGTTGATGACTTATATATTAAAATATTTGAGCAAAAAGGTCAAGAATTTATAGTATCTAAGGATTATCAAGGGATAATAATACAAAGAGCGATAGAAGCAAAAAGCCAGCTTGTTTCCGAAGAATTAGCCGAAAAGGCGGCTGAAGTTCCTGATGTAAAAGTAACTGAAGAGAAAGTCCCTGATGTAGAAGTAGTAGAGGTTGCTGAGGTGGTGGAAGCAACACCGGAAGCAAAACTGATTACACCTGTTATGACTACTGAAGCATTGGGTGATGTCTCTTCTTTAGGGCAGGTAAGCAGTCTTTATCAACAGCCGTTGAATGATTTTGATGTTCCTCCTTCTACCATTTCTGAGCAGGAGATGAGAGTAGAGGCAGAGCAGGGTAAAATGCTTATTCAAGAGGGGAAATTTAATATTCTTAAACGTATTGCCCAGGGTAAAGGGATGAGGTTGGAGGGATGTATTGAGCAATATGCAGTAAAAAATATACAAGGACGAAGAAAGATGGGTAAAGTTCTTCCTGGTGTAGTGGTTAATCTATTTAAATCTCTGGAAAGTAAACTTAGTTCGTCTAAAAAGGAATACTGGGATATTTTAGAAAAAATCAGTCAGGGAAAAATGGATTTTAATTCAGAGGAGTTTTGGAATTTTATGGCGGTAAATGACAACAGTGCGGAAATTTGGAAACTTATGCGTAGCGAAATTGCTAAGGCTTATGGATCGGAAATATGGGCTAAAGAAAAAAGTATTTCCATAGAACAAGCAGAGCAGGAGATTTTAAAAGAAGTATTAAGCCCGGTGGTTGATGGATTAACTGAGGAAATTAAAGCTGATTTAAGGCAGACAAGCGGAGAATTTGCCGATACTATTTTATATAAAGCACAGCTTAATCTTGATTTTGCTTATATGATTGATAATGCTAATTTTGCCAAGGGTTTATATGAGGTGCAGGATTTAGCAGCTAGTTATATGTCTAAAGATGGAGGCAGTTTTGTCCTGGTGCGGACGGGTGGAGGTAAGACGCTAATTGGTATGTTGCCTGCTTATCTGGTAGCCCTTAAAGGGGAAACTTGTTGTTTTGTAACCCGCGATGCTACCCTGGTAAATCAATTCATCCAGGATAACCAAAATATTGCAGCTAATTTAGGAGTTGATATGGAAGGATTCTTGAGGGAAGGCTCTGAGAATGTTGTCAAGGCAGAAACCCCTCAGGAACAACGGGAAATACTGCATGTTACTCCGGAAAATCAAGCGATAGGTAGAGGAAAAATTGTAGTTACTACTACCAGTGATTTAGCTTTTACCTTAGGTTCGGATATGAAACTGAGTGAAAATGAAAAGGTTATTCCTAAAAAACTTAATTTAATTTTTGACGAAGTAGATATGTCCGCAGCAACCCAGG
>JAGLYT010000246.1 GCA_023132075.1 bacterium | reverse complement strand
CATTTATTTTACCTTTTATTTAATCGAGCCTATCATCAACCGCCGGATAAACAAAATTCAGATTAAAAGTTAGTTCATATCTTTATTGGTTCATAAATTTCATCTAAGTTATTTATCTTTTCAAATAGTTCATCTACCGTTTTTATAGGAATTACTCCTTTTATGTTCCAGGAATTCAATCCAAAAACTTTTTTCTTACAAGCAAGAGCTAAACCAATCTCGGAAAGTGTTCCGTATGCCCCGTCTATCGCTATCAACAAGTCAGCCGTTCTTACAATAATTGCATTCCTTGCATGATCCATTGCTGTTATTACAGGAACAGTTATATAAGGATTGACATGTTTTTCTTTGTTTTTCCCCGGCAAAATTCCAATAGTAATTCCTCCTGCTTCCCTGCAACCCTTGCAAGCCCCTTCCATTACTCCTCCCATTCCTCCACAAACCAAAAAATCCCCTCTTTCCGCAATTTTTTTTCCTACTTCATAAGAAGTTCTATTAACTCCCATAGAACAACTTGCTCCTCCAATCACTCCAATAATCATCCACCTTCTCCTTATATTATAATTAATATTTTATTTCAATTATAAGCCGATTGAACTACCCTGCAGCATAGCTGACAAAAACTCTAAGTCTCATTAAATTAAATTATATTCTTTATAAAAATTAACAGCATCAAAAATACTTTGTTTCATTGAAACTTTAGGAACCCATCCTAATTTTACCCGGGCTTTTAGCGCTGAAAAAAACCTGTTTTTGGAAGAAAACATAATAACTTGTGGAGTAAAAGCTTTATTATGTAAAATGTTTTCAGCAAAATATGCCACACAATAACTAACAGGCAATAATACTAAAGACATTACTGAATTTATTTTTTTCGACTCCAGAACATCAGCGATTATATTCATTAATTCATAGTGGGATAAATTTTCATTGGATAATATATATCTTTCACCGTTCTCCCCTTTTTCCAAAGATAAAATATGCCCATTAACCACATCCTCTACATTAACCACGCTATTCCCTCCCCGGGGAGCAAAAGGAATTTTATTGTTTTTAATCGCTTTTACCAAATTTCCGGTATTCATTTTAATATCACCGGCACCAAAAAATGTCGTAGGACTTAGTACCGTTACTTCCAGTTTATCCTTATAGCTAAGGGCAAGTTCTTCCGCTTGTTTTTTTGTGCTCATATAACCAATCTTTTTATATTTTTCGTTAAATTGATTTTCTTCAGTAAGCAATTCATCCGTTTTGGAAATTCCAATTGCAGCCGTTGAACTGGTAATAACCACCTTCTTTATTTTATTTTTTACAGCAGCCTCCATTACATTACGTGTCCCATCGACATTAATCCGAAATAATTTTTCATTATCCCATTTACTATAAGATACAAATCCAGCCACATGAAAAACATAATCACAATCTTTCATTCCCCTTGATAAACTTTCGGGAGCATCTAAATCACCTACTATTTTCGTAAACTTCAAATTTTCCAAAAAAGGATGGTATGACTTTTCCCTAAATAAAATATTCAAACAATGCCCGTCACTGATTAAACGTTTAGCTAAATTTGCTCCTAAATGACCTGTAGCACCGGTAATAAATATCTTCGCCATATAATTATACCAACTCCTTTTGTTTTAACCAAACAACACTATCACAAATTGTTGTCCTAAAATCGAATTGCTGATTCCATCCTAAATTGCAATTTGCCTTACTATTGTCAAAATACCTATACATAAATGCACTATCAATATTATCCGCTGTAAGGAGAAGCGGTTTTTTTGAAAATTTCTCTAAGGCCAATGAGGCATAATAAAAAGGTTTATGCAAAACCTTAGGAATTGTTATTGACAGAGCTTTTGTATTTAAAACACCGGCAACAGTCCGATTAATTTGCTGGAAAGAAAGATTATGCCCTCCTAAAATATAATTTTCCTTATTTTTCCCGTTCCGATAAGCAGCGATTATTCCTTCCGCAATATCCCTGACATCTGCGACATATGTTCCCCCCGGCATGTTTACCGGTAATTTTCCGTCTGCTATTGCTTTAATTATTTTATAAGTATTTTGATAATCACCCGGACCCCATAAAAGAGCCGGACTAACTACAATGCAGTCCATTTTATCACAACACTTAAAAACTTCCCGGGTTGAATAATATTTAGAAAGCATATAATATTTAATGGGTACACTTTCCCAGTCAAATTTAAATTCTTCATTCACCGGTTTTTGCGGATTATTATTAAACCCGATCCCTGCCACGGAATTAACATGAATAAATCGTTTAACCTTATTCTTAATGGCAGCCTTTAAAACATTCTTAGTCCCTAAAACATTTACTTTTTCCAGCATCTCTTTATGCCTGATGGAAAAAAAAACAGCCCCGGCAAGATGAAAAACAACATCAATACCTTTAAACTCATCTTCTATTGTTTCTAATTCGGTAATGTCCTTATTTAATACAACCTCAAGCTTTAACTCATCATAATCATAAATCGGATAAGAATTCAATTTAAGGTCTATTATCTTAATCTTTGACCGGGGATATTCTTTTCTAAGTTTCCTACATAAATGCTGTCCGAAAAATCCCAGCCCCCCGGTTATTAAAAAATTTGTAGTTTTCTCCATTTTACTTAAACCTTAATTTCCAGACCCCAAAAAAGGCTTCTTTAATAATTCCTTTCCCAAATTTTGATTTTCCCTTCGTTCGCTCACAAAAAATTATGGGGATTTCTTCTATTTTAAGATTTTTTTATTTTGCTTTACGGCAAATATTGTATTTCATTCCAATCTGAAAAACATACCCGTTAGCTGCCAAGAAATTAAACACTCGACCCTTCGACTTCCTACGGTC
>JAGLYT010000245.1 GCA_023132075.1 bacterium | reverse complement strand
ATAAATTCCGGCTGGCCGGTTTGGCCGCTTTAGGAGAGATTTACGAAAAGGAGGGCAGGAGCAAAGAGGCTATTGTGGTTTATCAGGATATTGCCAGAAATAGTTCGGATGCCGGGTGGGTAAATACGGCAAGGGAAAAAATTAATTTATTGAAAGGAGGAAAGAGGTAAATGGATTATAGTTTTATGAATATTATGATGGTAAGTCCTGTAGTGATGGGGGTTCTTTTATTCTGCTCTATTATGTTGATTGCTTATGCTTTAGAGAGATGGGTTTATTTTACCCGGGCAGGAAAATTTAAAGATACTTATTGGGTTAAAGTTAAAACGCTTGCAGAACAAAACAAATTAAATGAAGCGATTATGGCTTCAAAAGAAGAAAAAGGATTGTTTCCTCAGCTTATAATGGTAGTATTGGAACAATCATCACAGCTTAACCGGTTAGACATTGAGGATACGGTGACTATTTACAAACAGCGAATTCGTGACCTTCTTTCCAGAAAAATGGGGTTGTTTGGAACGATGAGTTTTATTTCTCCTCTTCTGGGATTGTTGGGAACGGTGCTGGGAATTATTCGTGCTTTTCATGATTTGGCTTTGTCAGGGTCAGGAGGTCCTACTATTGTGGCCGCAGGTATTTCCGAGGCATTGATTACCACTGTAGCCGGAATAGTAGTTGCTGTACCGTCTGCGGTTATCTATAACATCCTTACTTATAAAATACGCGGTAAGATGACCCAAATAGACACTTGTACCCAGGAATTATTAATTCTTCTTTTCAGAAAGAAAAGAACAGCCAAAGCAGCGATGGCAGCCGCTCGTTCTATTTCTCATAAGGAAGATAGAATTATAAAATAGTAATGCTTAATTATTTTTATAAACAGGAGAATTATAAATGAGAAAGAGATCTACGGAAAAAGGGGAGTCAGGCGATATTGCGGATATAAATGTTACTCCTATGTGTGATCTTTCATTGACCCTTTTAATTATTTTAATGGTTATTTCGCCGATGATAATGCAATCGATGATAAAAGTTTTTTCTTCCAGTGCAGTAGCAAGTAGCACTAAAGCAGCTAAAAAAGAAAAACCGCTTTTTGTCGATATCAGGGAGAACGATATTTATTTAAACAACAAGAAGGTTCCATCTGATTTATATTTAGCTACCCATCTATTGGCTGAATTGTCCAGAAAAGCGGATAAAAGTGTAATAGTAACGGTTCATCCGTCGGTTTTACATGGGAAAGTAGTGCATATCTTAGATCTTATAAAGCAAAACGGTGCAGGTAAGGTTTCTTTAATAAAAAGACGAGTGAAAAAATAGGAGAATATAAAATGAGAGTTACAAGAACAGACGAAACGCCTATTGGTGGAGTATATATTGCTCCGATAATAAATGTAGCATTTGTCCTGGTAATTGTTTTAATGATTGTTGCTCCTATTGTGAATATTCCCAGTATTCCGGTAGAATTACCCGAAGCGGTAACTAAAGAATCAAAAGAGCAGAATGTCACGATTAGTTATTCAAAAGATGGAAGATTGGCTATAGATGCAGAAGAGATTACCTGGGAGGAATTAGTCCCTAAAGTAAGAAAGAAGATAGGTAAAAGAAGGAATGTATATGTTATAGTAAGGGCAGATAAAGAGATTCCGTTTGGCAAAGTGGAAAAAATATTTGATATTCTGGTTAAAAAAGTAAGGGCAAGAAGAGTGGCTGTGGCAACCAAACAAAAAGTTAAAAAGATTAAAAAATGGTAAAGATTGAAAAAGACACGGAGCAAAAAGACTTATTTTGTATATAAAATATATTACGTATTAATCAATAATGTTTGTTATTTCTGTTCCTAAACTTGATATGGGGTGGGAATAGCAAAAGAGGTAGTTTTTATATGGTTATAACAATAAAATTAATATCTCCCCGAATAAATGATGAAATAGTTTGCTGGGTATTAGCGGCGATGTTGCATCTATTGCTTTTATTTTGGCAGGTAGATCCCATGCGTAATAAAGAAATACGCAATCCCATAATAAGTATAGATTATATAACCGAGGAAATAGGGTCGCCTCCGATGACCCATCGTGAGAAAAAAAGTCTTAGTTTAGCCAGTAAGCTAAAACGGTTTTTTAAAAAAGCAGAACCGCCGAAAAAAAAGGAAAGTGAACTGGCCGGTAAAATGGATATGACTTTGAAACCGATAAAAATTACCGAAAAGGATATTAAACCAAAGGGAAAGCTGGTAAGTAAAAATGGCAAGGTGACTGATTTTGGTTTTAAAGGTAAATCTGCTCAACAGGAACTGGCAATGACCGAAGAGCAGATTGCTTTTGCTTCAAAACATGCTGAACAGGTTACCGAAAAGCAAGTCAAAAAAATGGAATCCAGAAGTTATTCTGTAGCTTCCAAGGATCTTCCTTTTCAGGTGAGTAAAGAGGAAGGAATTTCACAAGTAGGAGAGAATGTTGCCGTTATTGCTACAGGTAAGACTACCAAAGGTATCAGTACCAGCAAGAAAATGCTTATTCCTGACGCTAAATCCTCTAAGATGAGGGAGAAGACTTTTGGTACGGCAAAAGTTGGCGGAGGGTTTGGTTCAGACGAATTATCATCTGATAGTATGGGTGACCGTTTTGGTGGGGAAATAAGTGGCGGAGGTGGCGGTGACTTGGCAGAAGGGAGTACAAGTGGTGATAAAACAGCATCGGGAGGAGGTAAAAGCGGCGGTGGAAAATACGGCGGAATTTTTAAGACATCAGGAGGAGGGACAGGAGGTGGAGGTTGGGCGTCAATTACTGAAGAAATAAAGGAAGAGGAAGCACTGTCCAAGAAAAAAACCGAAGAGAAAGTAATTCGGCGTACAGCGGC
>JAGLYT010000244.1 GCA_023132075.1 bacterium | reverse complement strand
GCCCCTTTGGAAATATGAGCACGAAAACCTAAACCGTTAATTTTTTTACGAAGATGTTCTATTTGACTTTTAGTTGTCCCCTTTTTCAAAGTTAAAAACACTGATTTAAAACCTCCTTCAATTTTTTAATAAATAATTTGTTTTCACGGGGCAATCCAATCGTTATCCTGATATATTCAGGCAATTCATATTCATCCATTGCCCGTGCAATAATTCCCTTATTTAATAATCGGTTAAAAACATCCTTCCCTTTTCCTACTTTTATCAGTATAAAATTAGCTTCCGAGGAAACATATTCCACTCCCATTTTACCTAATGCTTGCTCCAAATATTTTTTTCCTTCCGCAACAACTTTTCTGCTTCTTTTAATCTGTTCTTTGTCCGACAAACTAACCTTAGCTGCTATCTGTGACAAAGAATTGGTATTAAAAGGCGGTCTTATCCTTTCCATATATCCTATTATTTCCTTTATACTCATCCCATATCCAATTCGTAAACCGGCCAATCCGTAAATTTTAGAAAAAGTACGTAAAACAATTACCCTCCGCTTATTCTTTATATATGACAAAACATCGGGAAAATCTTTCCTTGTTACATATTCATAATAAGCTTCGTCAAAAACAACAATTATCCTTTTGGGAATACTCTTCATAAAATTTATTACTTCTTTTTTATTCACATAAGTCCCTGTAGGATTATTAGGATTAGCAATAAATACAATTTTTGTCCTTTTATTTATTGCCTTCTGCATTTGCACTAAATCATGAGTAAGATTTTTCATCGGAATTGTTTTTACCTTACAGGCCATTAATTTTCCAGCCATATAATAACGAATAAAAGCATGTGCGGAAACAACAATTTCGTCTCCGGGATTTAAAAAAGTTTTTCCAATAATTTCAATTATCTCATCCGTTCCGTTGCCTAAAATGATATTTTCTACATTCAATTTTAATTTCTTAGCCAGGACTTCTTTAAGATAAAATCCCCCTCCGTCAGGATAACGATGTATATTTCCCAAAGCCTTTTCTATCGCTTTTATCACCCGGGGAGAAGATCCCAAAGAATTTTCATTAGAAGCCAGTTTAAAAACCTTTTTCAATTTTTTTTCTTTTTTTACCTGCTCAATAGGCCTCCCCGGTAAATAAGGTTGAAATTGGGAAATATTTTTCCTAACTAAATTTTTAATATCATCCACGTTGACCCCCTTCCGGATAAGAACCCAAAACCTTTACGAAAAAAGATTGTTTTTCTAACAACTTTAAAGTTTTCTGAACTTTATCATCTTTTATATGGCCTTTAAAATCAACAAAAAAAATATAGTCCCAAACCTTTTTACCACTTGGCCTGGATTCAATTTTCGTCAAATTTATTCCATTCTTCTGAAAAGGAATCAGCATATCATGTAATGCCCCCACCCTGTCTTTAACCGAAAACATTACTGATGTTTTATTTTTCCCACTGGGAGGGGAGTCTTTCCCTCCCACTACTAAAAACCGGGTAAAATTATCTGCTTTATCTCCGATATTACGTGCTATAATTTTAAGATTATACAGGGAAGCAGCTTGTTGGGAAGCAATTGCTGCGGTATCCGCTCTTTTATGTGCTAATTGCGCAGCGCAAGCAGTAGAAGACACCTCTACTAATTTTACATTAGGCATGTTTTCTTCCAACCAATTTCTGCATTGAGCAATAGGTTGACAATGAGAACAAATTGTTTTTATTTTTCTTAAGTCATCATTTTTAGCAAGAAGATTGTGCGATATTTCCAGCATCAATTCCGCACAAATCTTTAAATCCGAATCAATAAACATATCCAGAGTATGATTAACAACCCCTTCGGTTGAATTTTCAATAGGTACTACCCCATAATCAGCCCTTTTCCTTTCTACTTCATTAAACACATCTTTAATGCTTTTTACGGGTATTAATTCAGCTAATCGTCCAAAATTTTTAACTGCCGCTAAATGGGTAAAAGTCGCTTCAGGGCCTAAATATGCAACTTTTAGTTTCTTCTGTAAAGACCTGCTTAAATTAAAAATCTCCTGGAAAATATCTTTTAAAGCTTTACTAGAAATCGGGCCTTTGTTATTTTTAATCAACCTTTCTAAAATTTCTTTCTCCCGGTACGGAACGTAGAAATATTCATTTTTCTTTTTTTTCAGTTCTCCGATTTTTATAACTTCTTTAAGCCTCCTGTTAAGCAATCCCACAATTTGCTCATCAATAATATTTATTTTCTGTCTTATCTTTTTCACTTTTCACCCCATTACCAGTATTTGCTTCTACTTCATTAATCCTTTAAGGAAATCTATTCTACATTTATTTCTTCTAAAGAAGGCATCTCCAATAAATCTCTTAACCCAAAATACTGCAAAAATTTCTGGGTCGTTTTATACAAAAGAGGCCGACCGGGAACATCTTTTCTTCCACAAATTCGAATTAATTTTTTGGATAAAAGGGTATGCAGCACCCCTCCTGCATCGACACCTCGAACACCCTCTATTTCACCCTTAGTAATAGGCTGTTTATAAACAATAATAGATAAAGTTTCCATTGCGGAAGGAGAAAGTTTTAAAGTAATTCTTGATTTAAACATTACCCTTATCCATGGTGCACATTCGGATAGAGAACACATTTGAAATCCGCCTCCTATCCGGACTATTTGCAAACCGGAATCTCTATTTCTATATTCCTCTCCCATCTCAATAAGTAACTCTTCCACTTCCCGTGAATCGACATTCATCCCCTCCCGGCCTTTTGCCAATATCTCGGAGATCTTATCCGGGGACAACGGTTTTTCCGAAAAAAACAACAAACATTCGATAACTTTTTTAACATTCATACCGTTCATTCACTCTC
>JAGLYT010000243.1 GCA_023132075.1 bacterium | reverse complement strand
ACTTCTTTAAAAAGCTGTTTTGTAACCTTGCCTTTATAGTCCATGTCATTAGTAATAAGGTAAGCTAATTCTCCGCCCAGGGGAGTAATGTTTCGTTTTCTTACTTCAGTAAATTTTCTTTCAAACTCTTCTTCGCTAATTCCAATTCTTTCGCTTAAAAGAACTCCCGAATCGTTAAAACTTAAAGTCTTATCGAAATCGCAAACAAATAGATATTTTCTCATATTTAATTTTTCCTCCTTTTACACTTTGGATAAATCAATGATTTTTAGCATAAAATTTATTATAGTTTCGAAAATGAAAAAATATTTAACTTTTCAGTTATGAATATATATTTTTAATGTGGCGAAAAAAGTAAGGAAAGGTAAATTCTTTGTGAACTTTTAAATCATAAATTTCTAAAAAATGAGGGTTTTTAAAAGAATAGGAATGATAAAATTAAATACCCATCCGCCGGGTTTTTAAATTTATAGTCTATAGAATTGAAAAGATATTTGTCACTTTAAATTAAAAAACATCTTGAGGTAAGCAAACTCATTCCTGCTGTTTTTCGGCCAGGACTTCCTTCGTCGCTTGGCTCCTCAGGACAAGCTCACATCGTACAACCCCTGAGGGAGAAGTTTTTTTTAGGGGGATAAAATCCCCCAAAAACAGGACTCCCTTCGTTGCTCTGCTCCTCAGGATAAACTCACTTGTCTTTCACCTGGAAACAAACTGTTTCTTTTTAGAGGGGGGACTTTGTCCCCCCTCTAAAAAGAAAACTGCCCGGCCAGGACTCGGACCTGGACTAGCGTGAACCAGAATCACGTGTGTTGCCAATTACACCACCGGGCAATATTTATTTTTCCCTTACCTTTATTATTGTGCTACGGGATTATCTTCTTTCTTAGGAGAGGAACCTTCCGTTTGTTCTTTTTCCGGTTCCTGGACCTTATCTTTTTGCTCTTCTTTTTCTTCGGTTTTAGTAGTAGCTTTATTAATCTCATCTACATAATTCAATTGAAGATTAGAAACAACCTCCGCCATCATTTTTTCTTCCTCTTTAGTCAAATTTCCCACTGTCTTTTCTTTTAACATTTCTAACATACTAATAGTTACTTTTGCCTGCTCAAGATTTTTTTCCTCTTTCCCGGTCATAGGATTAACAATTTTCCCCAATTGCAACATCCCTGCCTGAGAAAGAGAAATTACTAAATTTACCAAATAAACATTAGGTTGAATATTATCGTTCATTTACTCCCTCCCAATAATAAAATAGATTCTTCTATTCTTTTTACTACTTTTTCTTTTCCTAAAAACTCAAGTAAAGCAAACAATCCCGGGCCTTGCATCCGGCCGGATGTTGCCACCCTTAAAGGATGGAAAACTTTGCCTGTTTTTAATTCTTTTTTTAAACAAAAATCTCTTACTCCTTCTTCTAAACCACTTATAGAAAAATCTTCTAATTCCTTCAGGGAATCTTTTATACTTTCAAGGATTTCTATCACATTCTCTTTTTTTAAAGTTTTTTCTACTGCCCTGGAATCATATTCAATTTCTTCTTTAAGCATATAGTCTACCAAAGAAGGAACTTCTGAAAGAAGTTTTATTTTTTCATGTTCCAGACCAACCGCTTTTTTGATTTTTTCTTTTTTCTCTGCCGACACTTTATCCCAATTAAGAGCTCCATTCACTAAACCCGCTTCTCTCAACCATTTAAAAGATTTTTCCGTCAATTCATCTATTCCCATTTCACGAATATATTCTCCATTCATCCAGAGTAATTTATCCTGGTCAAAAATTGCCGAAGACCGGCCACAACCATCCAAAGAAAATTTATTAATTAATTCCTCACTGCTAAATATCTGCTGACTATCTTCTGTAGACCAACCCAAAAGAGCTAAATAATTTATCATTGCCTCAGGCAAAAATCCCTTTTCTTTATATTCACCTAAAGCAGTAGCCCCGTGGCGCTTACTTAACCGTGTTTTATCAGCTCCCAAAATCATTGGAACATGAGCAAATTGAGGCAATTCCCACCCCAGCGCCTGATATAAAAGTATTTGTCTGGGCGTATTGGAAAGATGGTCATCCCCGCGAATTATATGGGAAATCTTCATCATAGCATCATCGACAACTACTGCAAAATTATAAGTAGCAACCCCGGAAGATTTTAAAATAACAAAATCATCAAGAAGTGAATTTTCAAAAACGACTTTCCCCTTAACCAAATCATTAATTTCGGTTTTTCCCCCATCAGGCATACAAAACCGAATTACCGGCTTTTTCCCTTCCTCTTTCTTTTTTTCTTCTTCCCGGGAAGTGAGATGTCTGCATTGCCGGTCATATTTAGGGGGTAATCCCTTTTTTGATGCTTCTTTCCTCTTTTGTTCCAGTTCCTCCGGTAGACAATAGCAACGATAAGCTTTTTTCTGGTTAATCAATTGTTCTGCGTACTTTCGATAAATATCCAATCTTTGTGTCTGAAAATACGGCCCATAATCGCCCTGACTCTCTCCTTTAAATTCTAAATCCTGTTCTCCTATTTTAGGCCCTTCATCCCAATCCAAACCCAACCAGGACATCCCTTCCATAATAGCTTTCACAGCCGGTAAGGTAGAACGTTTTTCGTCAGTATCCTCAATGCGTAAAACAAAAACCCCTTTATGATGACGAGCAAAAAGCCAACTAAAAAGGGCTGTACGGGCACCACCAATATGAAGAAATCCCGTTGGACTTGGTGCAAAACGCACCCTAATTGTATTCAATTTTCATTTCCCTTCCCTTTATAAACTTCCCGCCTTACTGACTAGCGGGCAAGAACGAACAGACAAATTCGAAATCCTAAACAAATTCAAAACAAAAAACTAAAAATATAACCAAATAATAAAGGCAAAATGTGTTTTGAAC
>JAGLYT010000242.1 GCA_023132075.1 bacterium | reverse complement strand
TTTTTGATATAGGAGAAATTTTATGATTAAAAAAATTTTAAAGAAAATGAATTCTGAAGCAATAGGAGGGTATTTATTTATTCTGCCTAATTTTATCGGATTTTTAGTTTTTACTTCTTTGCCGGTAGTTGCTTCTTTAGTTCTTAGTTTTTGCAAATGGGATTTATTTACGCCTTTACCTAAATTTGTAGGGTTAACTAATTTCATAAAACTTTTTGGTTTTCATTTTAAAGACGGATTTATGTTTCAGTCTTTATGGTCTTATTTTTTCTTTTGGCGTTATTTTATTCCTAACGATCCTGAATTTTGGTATTTTATGTATAATACGGTATTTTTTATGATTGGAATTCCTCTTTCTATGGCCGGGTCATTATTTTTAGCTTTGGTGATGAATCGCAAGTTAAAGGGGATTACTTTTTTCCGGACAATTTTTTTCTTACCGACAATTTCTTCCGTAGTGGCTATTTGTTTGCTCTGGAGATGGATATATAATCCGAATTATGGATTGTTTAATGTTCTTTTATCTAAAATAGGTTTACCCGGATTGCCCTGGTTAAACAGTACTATCATGGCTAAGCCGGCGCTTATTTTAATGGGGTTGTGGATTTGTATAGGCGGGTTTAATATGCTTTTATATCTGGCTGCTTTACAGGGAATTCCTCAATATTTATTTGAAGCTGCGGATATAGACGGAGCAAATGCCTGGCAAAAATTTAAACACATTATTTTGCCCATTATTTCACCGACAACTTTTTTTATTTTTATTATGAGTATTATTTCCGGGTTTCAGGGAGGATTTCAAAATGCTTATTTGATGACCAGAGGGGGGCCTGCAGGGTCAACAACAACGTTAGAGTATTACATATACAATAACGCTTTTACCTGGCATCATATGGGATATGCCTCTGCTATTTCATGGTTTTTATTTGTAATTATTTTTAGTGTTACTATGTTAAATTGGCGGTATGGCGGGCAAAAAGTACATTATTAAAAATTTAAGGGGGAGATTGTGGATAAGAAGAAAAGTTTAAAAAAGCAGAAATTAATTTTAGATATAATAATTTATTGTATACTTTCAATAGTAGGGATAACGATGATTTTCCCTTTTTTGTGGATGTTTTCTACTTCTTTGAAAGATTTGGGACAGGTGTTTACTACCGGTATAAATCTTATTCCCAATCCTGTTAAATGGAGTAATTATGTTAAAGCATGGAGTTCAATTCCTTTTGGAAGATTTTATGTAAACAGTGTTTTTGTTGCCGTAACAGTAACTGCCGGACAGGTATTTACCAGCAGTTTAGCTGCTTATGCTTTTGCCCGTTTAAAATTTCCGGGAAGGGATAAATTGTTTTTTGGTTATTTAGCCACAATGATGATTCCCGGAACAGTAACGATGATTCCGGTATTTATTTTAATGAAAATTATGGGGTGGTTGGATACTTACAAAGCATTGATTTTACCGGGGATGTTTACTGCTTACGGCACTTTTATGCTGAGGCAGTTTTTTATGACTTTACCGCATGATTTGGAGGATGCGGCTAAGATTGACGGATGTAGTTTATTTGGTATTTATTGGAGGGTAATTCTTCCTTTATCCAAACCGGCATTGGCGACACTGGCTACTTTTACTTTTATCTGGAATTGGGGTAATTTCATTTGGCCGCTGGTTATAACTAATTCGGAAAAAATGAAGACATTGCCCATCGGACTTTCTTATTTTCAGGATTTACATTCTACGGAATGGACTTTACTTATGGCTGCATCTCTTATTGTGCTTGTTCCGGCGTTGATTGTTTTTATTTTTAATCAGCGTTTTTTTACCAGAGGAATAGCTTTAACCGGGATGAAAGGCTAAAAATTAAAAAAGGAGGAGAATATGCAGATGTTTTTTAACGGAATGAAAAAGTGTTCAGGGTTGTTGTTGATTGGGTTAAGTATTATTTTGTTAGCGGGATGTGGGAAAAAAGAGGAAGGGGAAATGAAAAAAGTAAATATTCGGCTTGCTTTTTGGGGGGGAGTAGAGGAGAAAAAGATAATTACCGATACTATTACTGAATGGGAAGCAAAGCAATCAAAAATAAAAATAGAGTTAGAACATATTCCTGTTACTTCTTATCTGGATAAAATATTAACGGAAATTGCAGGTAGAAGGGCTCCGGATGTAATTTTTTGTGATGTAAATGCTTTTGTTCCCTTTTTTTATAAAAATGTTCTTTTGAATTTAACCCCTTTAATTGCGAAAGATAAACAATTCAATGTTAAAATAAAGGATTTTTTCCCGGAAGTTCTAGACAGGTTTACCAAAGATGGAAAGATTTTTTGTATTCCCCGCGATACTGCACCTTTTGCAGTAATTTATTATAACAAGGATTTATTTGACCAGTTAAAAATTCCTTATCCTACCGATGATTGGGATTGGGATACATTTTTAAAGATAGCTCAAAAATTAACCGTTGATGAAACGGGAAAAAATCCTAATGATGAAGGGTTTAATGATAAAAAAGTAAAACGTTATGGGTTTTGGTGTTGGACCTGGCAGAATTTTGTTTATAGCAACGGAGGAAAAATAGTTGATGATATAAATAATCCCACTACTTGTCTCTTAAATCAACCGGAAGCAGTGGAAGGTTATCAGTTTTATGTAGATTTAATGAATAAATATAATGTAGCTCCTTCCGGAGATGCTTTAGCTAATATGGGTATAGGGATTGACCAGATGTTTGCTATGGGGAAATTGGGAATGTATCAATCAGGAATTTGGGATACACCTCATTTGAGAGAGATGCTTAAATGTAACTGGGATGTAGTTATGTTTCCTAAGGGGCCGAAAGGAATAAGGGGATTTGCTACCGGAGGTTCCGGATATGCAATAACATCTGCAACAGAGCATCCTCAGGAAGCATGGGAAGTA
>JAGLYT010000241.1 GCA_023132075.1 bacterium | reverse complement strand
AAATAATCGGAAATTCTTTTTTTCATCAATAAATCCGTTGATTGAATCATCGCCAACAAAATTATTTCATTGGGAATTTGGTGTAAAATCCGGTAAATATCTCCGGGTTTAATTTTTCCTTTCTTTTTTAGCTGTTTTTTAATTTTTAATACTGCTTCTTCAGCCATTAAAACTATTTTTATCCATCTTTTATTAAATCTCAGCTCGTTACACACCTGCATAGTATCGGAATAATTCAAGTCCTGCACCAAAACAAGGAAATAAATGAGCCATTTTTCAACAGTATCTTCTATTAACGGTAAAGTAAAAAGAAAAAGAACGTCCTTTACTTTTCCAAAATCATTCCTTATTTTCCCGGTTATTTTAATCTTAGGATGAATAGCCTCCAGGATTTTAAATTCTGCCATCCGTTTAATTGCCTTTTGAGGGGCACACTCATTTAAAATGGCAATAATTTCTTCCCTGATTCTTTCTTTACTCACCTGTTTTAGAAAATCGTTTTTTACTGCCCACCGTAAAAAATGTTGGGTGTTTTCGTCCATACAAAAATCATACCGTTGTTCAAAACGAATAGCCCTGAAAATCCGGGTAGGATCTTCAATAAAACTCAAATTATAAAGCGTTCTAACCACTCCTTTTTTCATATCCTCTTCACCGTAAAAAAAATCAATTAAAAAACCAAAATCTTTACTATTAAGTTTTACCGCCATAGCATTAAGACTGAAATCACGGCGAAATAAATCCTCTTTAAGCGACCCGGATTTAATCTGGGGAAGAGCTCCCGGATACTCATAAATTTCTCTACGAACCATAGCAACATCTATCTTTAAATCATCTTCTACCTCAATAGTTGCCGTAGAAAATTTAGTATGTACGCTAATTCTCTTTTTTAAAAATCTTGCCAATCGCCGGGCAAAAGAAATACTCTTTCCTTCAACAACGACATCTATATCCAAATTTTCTACATTTAAAAACAAATCCCGCACAAATCCTCCCACTATATAAACAGGACAATTCATTTCATCACCCATTTGCCCAATTTTTTTTAAAAGATTTACTGTTCGGAGGGGCAATTTCTTTTTTATTAAATCTTTGATATTCTTCCTTGTTTGTTCCTTTTTTCCCGGGTTTAAAAATGATTTAGTTAAAGGGAAATTTTCTTTCTTGCGAGACATAAAAGTAATTACGGAGAAATTTCCCAACCCAAATGCTTCTGCTTTTTCTACATCACTGCGGCCAATTGTCCCTATTACTTTCTTTTTTTGATTTATCTGAAATAAATCATTCTCAGTTCTAAAAAAAAGCTGTTTAGCTTCAAAAATTTTCGTTTTTCCCGGTATTTCTTTAATTATTATCGACTCTTTTTTTCGCATCTTTATTTTCTCATTAACTATTCTTAATAACTTTTCCCTCACCTGACATAACCGTACTGATGATATAGTAGCCGAAGCGGCAATCTCATGTCCCCCTCCTCCAAAAAACCTCATTATTTCTCCTACATTAACAACTCCTTTTTGCTGAGCACGTGCAATTAAATGTACCCGGTCTTTAATCTCAATTAAAACAAATAAAACATCTATGCGTTCAATATCTCTTAATTTATGCACTATTATTGCTAAATCATCCTTAAAAGAAGGCAGGGAAACAGCCGTAATCGTAATTTTTACATTATCTATTATTATATCCTCCAGGGAATGGAGCAACTTTTCTAAAAGTTTTATTTGAGGAGGACTCAATCCCTGATGAATAAAGTTAGAGATTATATTTAAATCCGCTCCCAGGGCAAGAAGAAAAGAAACAGCTTTTAAATCAGCGGCAGTGGTAGTAGCAAAAGTAAAACATCCTGTATCTTCATAAATTCCCAGAGCAAATAAAGTAGCCTCGTGAGAAGTCAGTTTTATTTTCTTTTCTCTTATTTTTCCTACTAATAAAGTAGTAGTTGCTCCTTCGATATTTCCCAGACTGATTTTCCCTTTTAAATCTTTTTCCGTGCGAGGATGGTGGTCGTAAAGGTGAATAGTTAAATTAACATTGTCCAGTGCTTTTTTCGACTGGCCGATTCGATAAGATAAGCGGGTATCAACAACAATAAGCCGGGTTACTTTCTTAAAATCAATTTCTCCTTCTTTTTTGAAATCAAATTGTTCCTGATTTTGCTTTAAATAATGGCGGACATTTTGCTCAGAAGACGAAGGTAAAACCATTTGTGCTTTAGGATAAAGTTTCTTAGCGGCCACTAAAGAAGCCAACGCATCAAAATCAGCCATAGTATGGGTAACAATTATATCCATAAAAATCCTGTTTATATTTAAATCAGGATCTACTGAAAACTCAGCAAACCCTGACTTAGTTTAAATTATTTCGTACCAAAAGTCAACCCATAAATAACCTGCCTTTCTCCTCGGCTTATTGCAATAATGTTATTCCTTAACAGTTGCCTCAAACCCGCAAACACTATCCCCGTTTGCACAGCATTTTACTTCAACCGCTGCTACCTCTTTTTTAAGGAAAAACTTTAAAATACCAGCAACTAACCCCCCTTCAAAATAACAAATATGCCTACCTATATTAGGAGTCCCGACACAAGTAACACATTCTTCTATATCTACCACTATCTTTCCCTTTTCCAGGTCAGCACTTACCACTTTGAGCACTCCCACTTTAAGATTAATTAGAATTTCTTTTAATTTCGTCACATATTCATTCAAGTCGTCAATTCCACTCAAAAAAGCTCTTCCTATTTCTCCCCCTACGGCTTTACCTACTAAATATATGTTTTCATTTGCTTTGGCCTGATTTTCTTCTTCTTTTCCCATTCCTAATTGGGCAAGGATTAAATTTTCCATGGAAAAACGTAAAATCCTAAACAAATTCAAAATTCAAAACAAAAAAATAAAGGTGAAATGTGTTT
>JAGLYT010000240.1 GCA_023132075.1 bacterium | reverse complement strand
GGAAATAGATTATTTAGATGAAGGATTAACTAATAAATTTAAGTACCTTTTTGTTAATAAAGAAAAAGCATTTATTTCTTTAATGGAGAAATTAAATATTTTAAATCCTCTCTCTGTTTTGGCTAGGGGTTATAGTATTACCTGGAAATGGCCGCAAAATACTATTTTAAAAAACACTAAAGAAGTAAAAATAAATGATGAAATAAAAGTAAAACTTCATCAAGGGGAAGTAATTTGTAAGATAAGCCAAAAAACTTAAGTATTGTTTATAAAAAAACAGGTATAGTTTCAAACCTGAATATTTTGTGGTTTATAAAAAGATAGTTTATTCATGGGAGGGAAAAAATATGGTTAAAAAAGAAATGAAGTTTGAAAGTGCTTTAAAAAGATTAGAAGAAATTGTTCAAAAGCTGGAACAGGATGAGAATGTATTGGAGGAATCGTTAAAATTGTTTGAAGAGGGCGTAAAATTATCTACATTTTGTTCCGGTAAATTAAACGAGGTTAAGAAAAAAGTAGAAATACTTACTAATAAAGAAGGAATATTACAAAAGGAAGAATATCTTACAGAATGAATAATTTTAAGAAATGCAAAATTGATTTGAAACAATATCTTAAAAAAAGAAGGGAAGTCGTTAATCAGGTCTTAAACAAATACTTAAAATGTAATAATAAATCTCCCCGTGTTATTCAGCAGTCTATGCGTTATAGTGTTTTTTCCGGAGGAAAGAGATTAAGGCCTATTTTGGTTTTATGTGCAGCGGAGATTTGTGGAAGAGGCGGGTATAAAAAAGCATTAGCGCCGGCTTGTGCTTTGGAAATGATTCATGCCTATTCTTTGATTCATGATGATTTGCCCGCTATGGATAATGATGATTATCGCCGCAATAAATTGACTTCTCACAAGAAATTTGGGGAAGCGATGGCTATTCTTACCGGAGATGCTTTGCTGACTTATGCCTTTCAGATTGTTGCGGATGACCTTTGGGTAAAAAAAGAAATGATTAGTGAATTAGCAAAAGCAGCCGGTAGAGAACAAATGCTGGGAGGACAGGTAGAGGATATACAAAACTCAGGATGTAAAGGAAAAAGGATAAAGTCAAAAAACGAGAAGACAAGAAATGTCAAAAAAATAAATTATATTCATGCCTGTAAAACAGGAGCATTAATAAAAACAAGTTTGAAGATGGGTGCGATGGCGGTAAATGCCTCTAAAAAACAAATTAAAGCCTTAGAAGAATATGGTAAAAATATAGGTTTGGCATTTCAAGTTATGGATGATGTTTTAGATGTTGTGGGGAACAAAAAAAAATTAGGTAAAAGAGGAAGTGATTTTGATAATAGTAAATTGACCTATCCTTTAATTTACGGAGTGGAAAAGTCGAAGGAAAAGGCAGTTAAATTAGTAGAGAAAGCAAAGCAAGATTTATCTGTTTTTGGCCAAAAAGCAAATATTTTGAAAAAAATAGCTGATTATTTAATAAATAGAGAATATTAAATCTGTACTTTTTTTCAGAAAAAAGGCATAATAAACGAAAAAACAAAGATGACGAAAAAAAACCAGGGAAATTTTTAGGAGGAAAGAAGTGAGTATTTTAGAAAAAATAGAAAATCCCGAAGATTTAAAATTGATAAGGAAAGATTTATTTCCTGAATTAGCCAGGGAAATTCGTGAGGAAATAATAAAAACCGTATCGGTTACCGGAGGACATCTGGCAGGTAGTTTAGGGGTAGTGGAATTAACTATTGCCCTTCATTATGTTTTTAATGCTCCTCAGGATAAAATAGTGTGGGATGTTGGGCATCAATGCTATCCTCATAAATTATTAACGGGAAGAAGGAAACTTTTTTCCACCCTTCGTCAATTCGAAGGTATAAGCGGTTTTCCGAAAAGGGAAGAAAGTATTTATGATTCTTTTGGCGTAGGGCATAGTTCTACTTCTATTTCGGCAGGTTTGGGTTTTGCTTGCGCACGCGATATTAAAGGGGAAGAAAATAAAGCGGTGGTGGTTATCGGGGATGGGGCAATGACCGGGGGGATGGTTTTTGAAGCATTAAATAATGCCGGCCATATAGCTACGGATTTATTAGTGGTTTTAAATGATAATGAAATGTTTATTTCGCATAAGATAGGTGCTTTTGCCGGTTATCTGGCTAAATTGATGACCCTGGGATTGGTAAAAAAATTAGAGCTAAAGGCATATAAATTACTTAAGAGAATTTCTTTTTGGGGAATAAATCTGGTAAGAATAGCGAAGAGATTTAAGGTTTTGTTATTTCCGGGAATGCTTTTTGAAGAGATGGGGTTTGCCTATTTAGGACCTATTGACGGGCATGATATTTATCATATGATAGAAATTTTAAGTAAGATAAAAGATTTGAAGGGTCCGCTTCTTCTCCATGTTATCACTAAAAAAGGAAAAGGATATCGTCCGGCGGAAGAAAAACCTACGTCTTTTCATGGGGTGGGGTCTTTTGATATAGTTAACGGAACAAAAGAAAAAAAATCCTCCGGAAAAAAAATTCCTACTTATACGGAAATTTTTTCTTCCACTATGCTTGCCTTAGCGAAAGAAAATGAAAAGATAATAGCGATTACGGCAGCAATGGCTGATGGTACAGGTTTAACTCTTTTCGAAAAGCAATTTCCAAATCGATTTTATGATGTAGGTATTGCCGAACAGCATGCAGTAACCTTTGCTGCCGGATTAGCGGCAGAAGGGTTGAAACCGGTTTGTGCTATTTATTCTACTTTTTTACAAAGGAGTTTTGATCAAATTATTCATGATGTTTGTTTGCAGAAATTACCGGTTGTTTTTGCTCTTGACCGGGGCGGCATTGTGGGGGATGACGGTCCTACTCATCAGGGGGTTTTTGACTTATCCTATCTTAGAATGATTCCTAATTTAATAGTGATGGC
>JAGLYT010000024.1 GCA_023132075.1 bacterium | reverse complement strand
ATGAAAGAAATTATAAGTAAATTATCCAGGATTACACGTAAGTATCGGCAGGAACATGGGCGGGATCCTCATATCAGAGAGTACGTTAAAGAAATGAAGATATCTGCGGATAAAGTACGTGGGATATTAAAAATAATACAAGAACCTATTTCTCTTTCTACTCCGATAGGGGAGGAAGAAGATAGCTATTTGGAAGATTTTATAGAAGACAAATCTCATGTTTCGCCTGATCAATCTGCAACAGGAATACTTCGGCGTATGGAAATAGAAAAAATTCTTTCGACTTTAGCCTCCCGGGAAGCGGAAATTATTAAATTACGTTTTGGTATAGGGGTAGGTTATCCTCGTACATTAGAAGAAGTAGGGCGAATTTTTAGTATTACCCGGGAACGAGTTAGACAAATTGAAGCAAAGGCGATAAGAAAGTTAAGACATCCTTCCCGTAGTAAATTTTTGAAAGAGTACACGGGATAAATTTTTACTTAAAAGATAAAAACAAATACGGGATATGTAACTGAGAACTAAGAAAGCGGTAGAAATTAGGGGTTATTATTGTGGTTAATGCAAGTGATAGTGATGAACAAATTGTTTATAATTATAAGTTTGTATTAAATAATAGAGTGGAAAAGGAATTCAGAGTCTTACTTGACGCTAAAACTTTAAATTTAGTTCAAAGAGAAAATAGAAAAGTATATCCCGAATGGGCGAAGTTAGCTTTTTTTAAATGCCCTAATTGTTCTTTGGATGAAAACCAGTATCGATTTTGTCCTGTTGCAATAAATATGATTGAAATACTCGGGTTTTTTTCCGGTTTTAAATCTCATAACGAAGTTGAAGTTATAATTGAATCAGCAGCAAGAAAATATATAAAACATGTTGCGTTGCAAAAAGGGTTAAGTTCTTTAATTGGTATATGTATGGTTGCCAATGATTGTTCTATTATGGCAAAAATGAAGCCAATGGTTCGTTACCATTTACCTTTTGCGACTCAGGAAGAGACGAAATATCGAGTAATATCAATGTATTTACTTGCCCAGTATTTTTTATGTAAGCATGGTAAAAAACCGGATTGGGAATTAAAGGAATTAGTTAAAATTTATAATGATATTCAGATTGTAAATAAGAACTTTTGTAAAAGATTTTCGGCTATTCAAGGCAAAGATGCAAATATTAATGCTCTTGTTCTTCTTGACTGTTTTGCTGATTTTGTTGTAGTTTCAATAAATGAAGGCATAATGGAGGATATGCAGCTGTTATTTAACACATATTTTGAACCGGAATAATTTTTTAAATACAAAAAAATTGATATAAATAAATTTCAAGTTAATAAAATTTTCTTTGTTTGGTTAACCGAAAAAAACTTTTGGCCAAGTATAGATTTTGAGTTGTTAATTTGGTTATTAAAAAGGGTACTTCTCAATTTTTAAAACTCGGATTTTGCATCGGAAGACAAAATTCGGGTTTATTTTATTGAAGGAAATTTCAATAAAAATAAAGATAGGCTGCCAAGAGTTTTTTTAAGTTATTTACTTAATCTTTTTTGCCGGAGAAAGAGAAAATGGAGAGAATTGAATATTGGTTTG
Source organism: bacterium (assembly GCA_023132075.1). GTDB lineage: Bacteria > CBDUZB01 > JAGLHV01 > JAGLHV01 > JAGLHV01 > JAGLHV01. The sequence goes on along the minus strand of JAGLYT010000024.1, from coordinate 9,321 downwards.
AAAAATTACTTAATAATCTGGAAAGGCGTTATAGTCGGTTTGCAATACAAAACATTAGTATATATATAGTGGGTTTTAATGCTTTTGTCTATATTTTAGGTTATTTTAACCCGCATTATGTAGGTTTGTTAACGTTGAATGCAGAAAAAATTTTTCAGGGACAAATCTGGCGTCTTTTTACCTATCTTTTTATTCCGCCTTCTACTCATTTTCTGTTTATCTTTTTTATGCTTTATTTTCTTTATTTTGTAGGGACGGCACTTGAAGCAGAATGGGGAAGTTTTCGTTTTAATCTATATTATTTGATTGGAATGGTAAGTACTACCCTGATTGGTTTTTGTTTTCCCTCTGTCCATATTAGTAATATGTTCCTTAATACTTCTTTATTTCTCGCTTTTGCTACTTTATATCCCGATTTTAATATCTATTTATTTCTTGTTATTCCGGTTAAAGTGAAATACTTAGCGATAATAGGTTGGTTAGTTATTGCAGTTAATATTGTTTTTGGAGGTGTAGCTACAAAATTGTTGGTACTAACTGCAATTTTAAATTATTTTTTGTTTTTTTGGGTTGATATTGTTCAAAATATGAGATTAATGCATCGCAAGAAGAGGTTACTATTGGATTTATCCGAATCGGAAAAGAAATCATTACATAACTGTTTCATTTGTGGAAGAACTGAAAAAGATGACGGGAATCTTGAATTTCGTGTGTGTGATATCTGTTCTGATGGAAAGGAATATTGTCTGGAACATCTTGAAAATCATGAGCATAAATAGATATGAATATAGGGGTATGTCATTATGTGCGCCGGAAGATTGGTTTTTATAACGGACAAGTTTCCAATTAAGTATTTGAAAATTAAATTATTAAAGCTTTTATTATTAATGATTTGTTTTTATCCCATGAATAATTGTTTCCATAAAAAATGTGAAGGAGCTAAAAGACAAAAGAAGCCGTTTTTTAAACTTGCTGAATACGGAACAGAGAAAATTGTAAAATATGAAAAATATGGTGAATTTAAAAATGTAGGTACTTTTGATTACAAATTTGTAATAAAAGACGAAAAAGGGTTGTCCATGGCTGTGGGGGAAGGTATTTTTCCTAATTTGGAATCTGTGATAAAGGATAAATTATATAAAAAATTAAGGAAAGAAGGTAGACTTGAAGGTAGTCATTGGGATCATGTTGCTACATCGGATTTAGCTGCCGATTTTTTCGTTTGGGCAACAGCGAATGAGAATCCGGGGGTGAAGTTGTTTTTTACAGCAAAGGCCTTAGAGAATGCAGGTTTTTACCTCCATGCCATTAAAGCTTATCGGGCAGCAATGATTTTTTTTCCCCGTTCAATGTGTTGGAGCCGTGAGGGTCTTTGGGCATGGTTTATTGCTCCTGCTGCCTGGAGTGCAATCATTAATTTAACCCGCATGCATCCCGAAATTGAAATGAAATTGGTAGATGCTTGTGTTAAAGTAGAAAAATCTGTTGATGGAGATCCGCATAAAATCCGTATAGCAGTAACCCCCGGGCATTTAATTTGTTGTAAGGATGGCAATAATAGAAAAGAGCGGATTGATAGTAATAAGTTTAAAATAATACAACGCCGGGGTGGAAAAGTAAGTTGTGTCCAATACGAAAACGGACATTGGGAATTACAGGTGAATGGAAAACCGTTTTTTGTGCGAGGAGTGCAGTATAGTCCAACCAAAGTTGGTAAAGATTATCAATGGAATTGGATGAAAGCGGATGAAAATAGTAATGGTTTAATCGATACAGCATATGAAACATGGGTAGATAAAAATCGTAATAATAAAAAAGATAAGAATGAAAAAATTGTCGGTGATTTTAAATTACTTAAAGAAATGGGATGTAATGTAATTCGTCTTTTTAATAATACTATTTTGAATAAAGAATTACTTTGTGATATGTATAATACTTACGGTATAGGAGTATTTCTTTGTGATCCGCTCGGAGCTTATACAGTTCATTCCGGAGCAGATTGGATAGAGGGGACGGATTATAGTGATTACCAACAGTGTGAAAAAATGAAAGAAGCAGTGTATCAAACTGTGATTGAATGTAGGGAAGAACCATGGTTGTTGGGGTATATTCTGGGTAATGAAAATAATATGTCTTCTGATTATACAGGGGTAAATGCAACCAGAACTCAAGCTTTTTTACAACCTGAAATCTATGCAAAATTTCTTAATGAAGTAGCAAAAATGGTTCACGAACTTGACCCGGAACATCCTGTTGGTGTAGGAAATGTTGGTTTGGAACTTGTTGAAATCTACGCAGTTTATGCTCCGGAACTTGATTTTATAGGAATAAATGAATATTCCGGAGCTAATGGATTTGGAACACTATGGATTAAAGCCGGTAAATTAATTAATCGTCCCATACTTATCACCGAATTTGGATGTGATGCCTATGCTACAGGAAAGGGAATGGATGAAAATGCACAAGCAGAATATCATCATAATTGCTGGAAGGATATTTTGTATAACTCACAGGGAGAGCCCGGTGAAGGGAATGCAATTGGAGGGATAGTATTTGAATGGTTGGATGAGTGGTGGAAAGATAGTCGTGGAGATCCGTTAGATATACAGAATAATGAACCAACTTGTGAAATGGCTTTTCCGGATGGCTGGAGTCAGGAAGAATGGTTAGGTATTGTTGGACAGGGAGATGGAAAAAACAGTCCTTTTTTACGTGATTTGAGACAGGCATATTTTGTTTATAAACAGTTGTGGAAGTAATATTGTTTTTTAAATCATATTTAAAGGATTTAATAGAATAAAATAAAGATAAAGTTAAATTCTCTTTGTAATAAGCTAATTATCATTGACAAGAAAGAACAAGTTTTAGTAAAATCTAAGCATTAGTAATACTAAACTTATTAATATTTAAGAGGTAGGTAGGGCATTGGATAATATAACCAAGGATAGTGAAAGACTTATATTTTGTTATAAATTTATGTTTGACAGTGGAATAGAAAAAGAATTTAAAATTGTTCTTGATAAAAAAAATTTAAATTTAATACAAAAAGAAGAAAGTGGGGAATATTCTGAGTGGACAAAATTAAATTTTTTTAAATGTTCTAATTGTCCTTTAGATGAAAAAAAACATGAATTTTGTCCAACGGCACTAAGTCTTGTTGATGTATTTAAATCTTTTTCTTCGTTTATATCTTATGATAAAGTAACTGTGATAATTGAGACTGAAGCAAGAAAATATATGAAACACACGACAGTGCAAAATGCTTTGAGTTCTTTAATGGGCATATATATGGTCACCACAGGGTGTCCTATTATGGAAAAATTAAAACCCATGATTTGTTATCATTTGCCTTTTGCTACTGAAGAAGAAACAAAATATCGAGTATTAACGATGTATTTATTTGCTCAATACTTTTTATTTAAAAAAGGCAAGAAACCGGATTGGGAATTAAAAAAACTGGTTGATATTTACAATGATATTCAGATAGTTAATAAAAATTTTTGTAAGAGAATTTCCGCTATTCAAACTGAAGATGCAAGTATTAATGCTCTCATTGTTCTTGATTGCTTTGTTAGTTTTGTGACATTTGCAATAAATCAAAAAATGCCGGATCAAATAGAAAATCTATTTAGTGCGTATCTAGAGGGTTAGTTTTTCTAATATTTTTTCAAGACGTACTTTGTCGTCAAAATTTTCCTACAATGCAAAAGAATGCTTGTTTAAAAGGAAGTAATTTGATATACTTTTTAAAGTGAGGCTAATTATTGTTTAATTGCTGGTTAAATAATGATTGGTAAAAATTTAATATGGAGGTTTTTAATATGAGGAAAAAACTAATAAGTGCCGGGTTAGTTTTTATTTTAATGTTTGTTTTAATTGGTTGTTCTAAAAAGAAAAAGGAAGAAGTAGTAGGGGAAAAGGACAATCTAGAAAGTAAAGTTATAAAAAAAGAGAATCGGATTTTATCCGATGATGTGAAAATTGAGCGGCAAATTGAAAAAATTGTAAGCCGGACTCAAAAAGACTTTGGCAAAGGAGAACTTTCTTTGACTAAAAAAATACCGGCGTTGTTAGGTGAAAGATGGATAAAAAAGCCGGGAAGCAAAACAAAGTCGAAAATTTCTTCGGAATTTGTTTCGGATGTTGGTTTGAGAAAATTTAGTTTTCGTGGCAAGAAGTTAACGGAATTTCCTTCTGAAATATTTAAACAGACGGATTTATCAGAATTGGATTTATCAGGGAATCGATTAACCGGTGTACCTGAAGAAATCAGCAAGTTGAGTAATTTAAAACGATTAAATTTGTCAGGTAATAGGCTAAAAAAATTTCCTGAGGAAATTGTAAGTTTGACTAATTTAACAACGCTGGATCTGTCTTCCAATAAGATAGGCAACGTTTCTGTGGAGCTTGACAATCTAAGTAATTTGAAGTGGTTAAATCTACATAGTAATGAGTTGAGCGAAATTCCCGAAGAATTTGGTAAACTTACCGATTTAGAATGGTTGAATTTAGATAATAATAAATTAGAAAGGATTTCCGGGGAAATTGGAAGTCTGGTTAATTTAAAATGGTTGAATTTAAATAATAACAGGCTAAAAATGATTCCCTCGGAATTGGGTTGTTTAACTAATTTAAAATGGTTAAGTTTACACAAGAACAGAATTAGAAAAATACCTGTGGAAATTAGTAACTTGAGGAATTTGGAACAATTGGACTTATCTAATAATAAAGTAGTTCTAATTCCCGGAAACATTGGTAATTTAATTAATTTGGAGAGATTAAATTTATCTGTTAATCGAATAAAAACAATTCCTGCCCGAATGGATGGTTTGGTTAATTTAAAATGGCTGTATTTATCCGAAAACAGTTTAACCAATATTCCGAAGGAAATCAGTAAATTAACCAGCTTAGTAGAATTACGTTTATTTAGCAACCGATTAATTAGTATTCCCGGAGAATTAGGTAATTTAGTTGACCTGAAAATAGTGCAGTTAGAATATAATCAATTAACCAGTATTCCTGAGGAAGTTGGTCGTTTAAGTAATTTAGAAGAGATGAATCTGCATAATAACGGATTAGTGGATATTCCTGAGGAAATTATTAATTTAACTAATTTAAGGAAACTGGATTTATCTTTTAATCAATTGACAGCAATTCCTAAAAAGATAGGCAAACTGAGTAATTTAAAAAAGTTGGATTTGTCTTTTAATAAACTGGAAGATGTTCCCGTGGGAATCGGGGAATTGTCAAATTTGGAATGGCTGGATTTGTCGCTTAATAAATTAACAGAAGTTTCCCCGCAAATTCGTAAATTAACTAATTTGAAGTCATTAAATTTAGCAATTAATTATTTAGAGAAAATTCCTGAGGAAATTAAAAATTTATCTAATTTGACCTCATTAAATTTATTTGGCAATTGTAATTTAATAGAATTTCCCGCAGAGATATGTAACTTGACCAATTTAAATGAATTAGATTTATCCAGTAATAGATTACTAGGTGTTTCCGGGGAAATCGGAAATTTGACTAATCTGACAAAATTGGATTTATCGTTTAATTATTTAACGGAACTTCCGCTTGAAATTGGTAATTTAATCAGTTTGAGAGAATTAAATTTAGTGGGAAACAAATTGCAGACAATACCTGAACAAATTGCCAAAATGATTAATTTGAAACATTTATATCTATACTGTAATAATCCCACCCGGGAAACGGTAGATTGGATTGAGAATTCATTTAAACCATCGTGTCCCCAATGTAATGTAGTACTTAATCAGAGCATATTCGGGCAAAAATAGAAAGTGAATGACGTTTTAGAAAATATAATAATTTAACCCTAATTTACCGATGTATAGAATATAGGTAAATTAGGGTTAAATTTATTTTTACGTCCTATTGATTGATTTTTTTAATTAAAAATGGTATAATCGAAAAAGTATAATTTTGATTTATAAATTGTTTAAAGATTTTCTGAAAGAGGATAAAAAATGAAAAAAAATTTTTGTTTTTTTGTTCTTGTTTTTTTTCTTTCCGGGTGTAGTTTTTTTTTCAGAAGCGTTCAAGTAGCTAAACTGCCTTCTCAAGAAGATATTTTTGTTACCTCCGGGGATATTCCTTTCTCTTATGAACCGATAGGGTTTATTCGTGTAAAAAAATATGGATTTAAATTATTTTGGTATATTACTATAGTAGGAGTGGATTTAGATGAGGGAATTAATAAACTTTTTATAAAAAAAGCAAGAGAGATGGGAGCGGAAGGAATAATAAATGTTGAATATAAATATTCTGTTTCCCCTTCTGGTACTTATGAACAGATTGCAGTCATTGGAACGATTATTCCTTCGGTGACCGCAACAGGCCTTGCCGTAAAGTTAAAACCGGAAAAAAAGGAAGAGATTGGGTTTTCTAAAAAATAATAATATGAGATTTATTGAATTGGTAAAAAAAAGATGTAGTGTGAGAAAATACTTATCCAGAGCAGTGTCCATGGAGGTTATAAATAAATGTTTGGAGGCGGCAAGGTTTGCGCCATCGGCTTGTAATTCTCAACCGTGGACTTTTATTGTTATTGATGATGAGAAAACAAGAAATAAGCTTGCGGAAAGGGCGTTTTCCGGTATTTATTCTTTGAGTTCATTTGCAAAAACGGCTCCAGTGTATATTGTTGTTGTTACTCAACAGTCGAGTTATGCCGCGCGTCTGGGAGGTTATTTCAAAGGTGTGCAATACAGTCTAATTGATATTGGCATAGCTTGCGAGCATTTCATACTACAAGCTACTGAGGAGGGATTGGGAACTTGTTGGTTGGGATGGTTTAATGAAAAAAAAGTAAAAGAAATTTTGGGTATATCCGGAGGGAAAAAAGTTGATGTTATAATTACTATGGGATATGCTGATACTTCTTGTTTGCCCGGTAAAAAAAGGAAGTCAATAAAGGAAATTAGCCGATTTTATTAATTTCAATGAGACTTAGAGTTTTTCTCAGCGCAGCTGAGAAAAACTCTGTAGTCGAATTGATCCTGAGTGACCATAGAGAGCGAAGGGTCGTATGTTTAATTTTCCTGCAGCGCAGCTGAGAAAAACTCTAAGTCGAATTGATCCTGAGTGACCATAGAGAGCGAAGGGTCGTATGTTTAATTTTCCTGCAGCGCAGCTGAGAAAAACTCTGTAGTTGAAGGGCTCAGCATAAACTTCCTTGAAAGGAGTCGAATGGTTTTCCCGCAGCTTTCTGTGCAAAAGTTATGAGGGATAAACATTTGATGTTTCGCAGCAATCTATAAGGTGTTTTTTAAAGATTGTTGTTTAGTGGATTTTAACTTGACAGAAAATAAAAGTAAAGGTAAACTTTAGTGAAGACATTTTGCTATAGATGGTTGCCTTAATTTCGATGTAATAAATGTAATAGTGGATATGATAGGATTCAGGGATATTGGTGGATTTTATTTATCCGTTTAACCGGGGATGTTTTATGAGCAAAGTTATAAAAAGTTTAATTTTTGGTTTAATCGTTTCTTTTGGGTTGCAATCTATTCCATATTTTCCACTCGAATGGGTATTGACTTTTACTGTTTTATTAATGATTTTATTTTTTAAAACAACTAATTTGGCTATAATTTTCAGTGTCTTTTTGTTGGCCTTTCCCATATTTTATCATTCTAATGAATTGGCCTTTTTGTATCTTATTTTCGGTTTGAGTATTGTCGTTGTGTTTAATCAATCTTTTAAATTTACTGAAATTTTTCTTTTAATTTTTAGTATGCCTCTTCTTAGCAGTTATAATACCTTCGGGTTTTTTATTCCCCTTGAGTTTATTATTGTTCCTCTGGTTCCATTATTGTTGGGAGGGAAAAGTGTTTTAATAGTAATTTTGAGCTGTTTGTTTTATAGTGTAATAAAAATTGTTAATCTTCAGGAAGCTGTTGGTTATGTTTTGATTGATTTACCTGATTTTTCCTTTTATAATTTAGCTCCGCACCCTGTTCTTTTTTATGACTTGAGCTGGATGATGGATAAATTTCATCCCTTTATTGAGTTGGTTAAATTGAAAGGGATTTTATTGAATCTATGCAAGGCTTTTCTGAACAATTCTACCTTAATTCTGCAGATGGCTTTTTGGGGAATAAGCACTTATGTGATAAAGTATTTTCAAGGATTGAAGAAACTGTCTTCTTTTATTCTCGGATATCTAATTAGTTTGTTCTTGATGTCTTTTCTTTACTTTTTAATTTTGTTACTTAATCCCCAAAAACTGGAATATCCTTTCACTAGCCTTTGTTTTTCGTTAACTGTTATTTATTTCTTAATTTGTGGTTTGGGATTATTAAAAAAATACAACATTTTTGATTTATATAAGAAGTTTCTAAATAAATACAAACAAAAGAAAAAAGAGGAAAATGAGATGTTTCAAAAATCGCTTTCTTCCGATGAGCCTTTAGAATCTTCTTCAGAACTTGCACAAGAGGAAATACGGAAAGAGCATAAAGAAGAATTAACTGTTGATAGTTTAAGTTTAGATGAATTAAGCTTGGAAGAAGCAGTGCAATTATCTGTTCGGCTGAATGAATATATTGATGACAACTTTTCTATTTACCAAACATTTTTGGGTGTTGATATATTTAAATCATCCAAACTTAAACAGGACGAGTCAGAAGATGCTATTCAATTTTCTTTTGAACATTTTCATCAATTTGTAGATAAGATAGTTTCCGCTTTTGGTGCTAAATTGTTAAATCGCAGCGGAGATGGTGTTATTTATTCCTTTGAAAAGGCGGATAGAGCTGTATTTGCCGGAAGAGCTGTTTTAACCCGATTGAAATTCTTTAATCAAAAAGTCAGCAAATTAAAAACCCCTTTACAGGTTAAGGTAGGAATCAACACCGGGAAGGTTATAAGAGGCAAGGGGGCAGAAGGAGGGAAAACCTTTAGTCGTGCTTTAGATTTAACCGGACATTTATTAAAGTTAGCACATCAAAATCAAATTTTAATTGGTGAAGAAACCTATAATGCTTTGGAGGATAAATCTTTTACCAGGAAAGTGTTTTTCTCTGAAGAAGATAGTATAGAAGTATATACTTTAAAGGAAGAGTTTATATTTAAAATCAATGATTAAAAAATAAAGGATATTAGTTTATTTTTGGATAAATTTTTTATTGAAAGGTGTTTTTTAAAATTTGTCTACGGATAAAAAAATCTGTAATTTTTTGAATTGTTGTATTTTGAAAAACAATAATACATAAAAAGGATAAGACTTATGTGCGGGAGTAGTTCAGTGGTAGAACGCAAGCTTCCCAAGCTTGATACGGGGGTTCGATTCCCCTCACC
>JAGLYT010000239.1 GCA_023132075.1 bacterium | reverse complement strand
TGATAATAATAGTTTATTAAATTTTTAAGTGCATTATCATTCCAATCCCCACCCCATTCGTTCAAAAAATCTAATGTTAACGGTTCAAAGACCAGCCCTCCTATAATATAATAAGTAGGAACGACGTCATACTGTTCATGCGGTACTAATCGCCAAAAATTCACCGAATTAGTTAATTTTATTTTTGTATTGATAATTTTATTATTTCTCAGAATTTTAAATTTGACAGAGTCATTGATATATTTGTTTTGAACTACATACACAAAGGGAGTTCTTTCGTTCTCTCTGAATTCTATCGTTCCGTCATTTGCAATATTTTTATCATCTACAGAAAGAATTACATCCCCTGACTTTAATATTCCTTCGGCAGAAGAACAGGGGTAAATTTTATTTATCAATAATCCTGTTTGATTATCACTTATACTATATTTTAATCTGAGATCGGAATTTTCCATTTTTTGATAAGAAATACCAATATCGGGAATCCCATCGTATTTATTATCTTTTATATCTTTCAAAAAATGATTAATAACCGGGACCGGAACCATATATCCGATATTTTCACCCCCACCTGACTGAAAAGCTATTCCGATTATTTTATTGTCCTTAACTACCGGCCCTCCGCTATTTCCCGGATTAATGGAAGCATCAATTTGACAGCTTAACAAATAAGCTTTACTATGAGTATATGCACAATGTTCTATGCGGGAAACAACTCCTTCTGTTATACACAGTTCATCACCTCCTACCGGAAAACCATACACTGCAACTTTATCCCTGACCTTCGACAACTTTCCAACCTGTAGAGGTTTGACCCCCGCAAAAAAAGAATCATCTTTAACCGTTAAAACAGCAAGGTCACATTCATGAGCTACAATTTCCACCTCTGCGGTATATTTCTTTGATTGCCCTGCCCGTTTTACCTGAATAAAGGTTTGATCTGCAATCACATGGGCATTGGTTAATATTCTGTTGCCGGAAATAATACACCCTGAACCGGTTCCCCTTCTTTGACCACGCATTTGCCATGGTTCATAATAGTTATACCGGTTGCAAACAGTATATATCTTTACTATGGATCCTTTTATGCCTGTTTTTGCCTGCACATCAAAAAAAAGAATGCAGCAAAAAAACATCGTTAATATTATTCTTGCCCATCTTTTCATTTTTTTCTCCTACAAAATTAAACTTACCAAACTAACTTATGACTATTTTTTTATAGATACAAATCCTTTTCTATTGCGTAAAAATTCTTAAAAACATCGCGTCTTCCGATTACTCCAACCATTTTACCCCCTTCAAAAACAGGAAAAGTATGTGCATTTTTGTACTTCATTAGGGTAAGAATTTCATCCAGGGTTGTATCTTTTTTTATTTTAATAACTTCAGTGGACATAGCAAACTTTACCGTTGGATTAGAAATTGGTTCCATTCCATTTTTTATAACCTCTCCTGACTTTATCATATCCATTACCAAAAAAAGATCGGTATTAGTAATCAAACCAATTATTTTACCCTTTTTCCCTATCACCGGTATCCCATTTATTTTCTCTTTAATCATAATTTCAGCAATATCAGCCAGAGGTGTACTTTCCGTAGTGGTAATAACTTTTTTAGTCATAATATCTTCTGCTCTAATTGCTTTTAATTTCTTGGTTAAATCCTTTAATCTGAATTTTGTGTTTTTTGTCATTTTAAAAACCTCCTTTACGAAATATCTTATTTTTATTTGTCTGCTCCATTTTTTTCGCCGTAGTCATCTAATTTACTTATCCGCTCTACCCTGGGCGGATTTGGATAATAGGGCTTTACCTGCTAAAATATTTTTTACTTCATCTAAAAATAAATCCATAGAATACGGTTTAACAAAAAAAGTATCTGCTCCCATTATTTCAAATATTCCTTTCATCGCGGCTTTACTACTTTGCATAGCAATAGGTATTTTTGAAAGCCTTTTCCTCTTTTTTACTTCTTTAAAAAATTGAAACCCGTTCATTCCTCCTTGAAAAATAATAGCAGATATAATTAAATCCACCCATTTGGTTTCCAAAATATCCAAAGCTTCTTTCCCCGTATGGGCACAATCTATCAAATAACCCATAGCCTGTAATTTTGTTTTTAATCTTTCCGTTTGAGTAATATTCCCATCAACAATTAATATTCTTTTTTGTGTCATTTTCAAACTTCCTTTCCCCTTAATATTTTTTTCAAGAGAAATAGTGTATTTTTTTCTAAAAAGGAAATGATATAATTTTCCATGAATTTTAACGGGAACAGTAAGTGATTTTGATGGAGAACCGGATATAAAAATTGTAAGTTGTTCTTTAGTTATAAACAAAGAAAACCAATTTCCTTTATAACAAAATTTAAATCTGAGACTTTGCCAATTAGAAGGAAGGTTAGGAGTAATGTTAATTATTTCTTCCCCCATATATATCCCGGCGAATCCCCTTACCACCATATCAATGGAACCACCCATTATACCGGCATGAATACCCTCAACAGTTGTTCCTCCCTGAACATCATAAATATCTGATTTGAGAACACCGGAAAACCACTGCCATCCTTCTTTTGACCTTCCTAATAAATAAGCAACGTAACAGTGAACAATTTTGCTCAAACTTGAACCATGGGAAGTTCTTTTTACATAATATTCATAATTTCTTTTCAAAACATACCTATCAAACCTGTATCCTAACCGATGAAACAAATCTTTTATTTCAAACAAAGGAAATAAGTAAAAGAGCATCAAAACATCTGCTTGTTTGGCCGCCTTATAGTCGTTTGGTGATTTTCCTTCTGCTTTTAAAATTCGATCCATGCGCTCTACTTTATCATATTTTCTCCTGTAAGCATCCCAATTTAATTCTTTTAATTTAAAATATCCGTCAAACTGACCAATAATACCCTCCTTATTGATAA
>JAGLYT010000238.1 GCA_023132075.1 bacterium | reverse complement strand
GAAAAAGATTTTGTGCTTATTGCGGGAAAGGGTCATGAGACCTGTCAGATTTTGTCCGCAATTATTCCTTTTGATGAACGTAAAATAGTAAGAGATATGCTAAGAAAAAAATTTAAGGATAAAAATGACAAAAATTAATGTAGAAAAACTGGTGAAAGTAATTAAAGGAAAAGTTCTACAAAAAAGTAATAGAAAAATAGTAAAAAATATTTCTATTGATACAAGAAAATTAAATCAGAATGATTTATTTGTTGCTCTAAAAGGTGAGAATTTTGATGGGCATAACTTTGTTGGGGAAGCAATTAAAAAAGGTGCCTCAGGAGTAGTTCTTTCTCAAGTTCCTTTGGGTGTTGATTCGATTATTGGAAAAAAAAACTTGTTAGTAATTAAAGTTGACGATACTTTGTTGGCTTTACAGGAAATAGCCGGGTATTATCGTAAAATGTTTGATTGTTTGGTTATAGGAATTACCGGAAGTAACGGAAAAACAACTACTAAGGAAATGATTTTTTCTATTTTAAAACGAAAATTTTCTGTGTTAGCTACGGAAGGTAATTTAAATAATCAGATAGGATTGCCTTTAACTCTTTTAAATTTAGAAAAAAAACACCGCATATGTATTTTGGAAATGGGAGCAAGTAGCATCGGAGAAATTGCGCGTTTAGCACAGATTTCTAATCCCCAAATAGGATTGATTACTAATATTTCTAATGCTCATATTGAGTCTTTCGGTTCTCTAAAAAATGTATTATCAGGGAAGATGGAATTGATAAATGCTTTACCTGTAAAAAAAGGAGTGGCGATTTTAAATATAGACAATGTTAAATTAAGGAGAATTTTAGAGACTAATAAAGTAAAATGTAACTGGTTAAGTTTTGGAGTGAAAAACAGGGGACATATTTATGCTACTAATATAAAAAATTTATCTTACGGTATAGAGTTTATATTGCATATAAAAGATAAACAGGAAAAAATAAGATTACCCATGTTAGGCGTTTTTAATGTTTATAATGCATTGGCGGCAAGTGCCGTCAGTTGGAATTTAAATATAGATATATCTTTAATTAAACAGGCATTAGAAAATTTTTATCCTGTTCCTATGCGTATGGAAAAACTTTTTTTTAAAGATATTGAAGTTATAAATGATGCTTATAATGCTAATCCTGTTTCAATGAAAAATGCTATCGGTACATTTTCCGGAAGGTCTTCCGCAGGAAAGAAAATATTAATTTTAGGTGATATGTTGGAATTGGGGAAAGATGCAGTTAAGGAACATAAAAAAACGGGAAAAATAGCGGCGAAAGCTTGTGATGTTTTATTTACTATAGGAAATTTAGCTGCTTTTACTGCTCATGAGGCAAGAAAATTTGGGATGAAAAAAGAAAATATTTTTGTTTTTAAAGACAGAAAAAAATTAGCTTTTGAATTAAAAAAAATTATACAAAAAAAAGATATGCTTTTATTTAAAGCATCTAGGTCAATGAAATTGGAAGAAGTAGTGAAAGAATTAAAAAATAGTATTAAAAAGGTGTGATTTAAATGTTTTATCATTTTCTTTATCCTCTTCACGTATATTTTTCTCCTTTTAATATATTTCAATATATTACTTTTCGGGCGAGTGGTGCAATAATTACTTCTTTAGTTGTCAGCTTTTTTTTAGCTCCCCGAATGATAAGAGGTTTTAAAAGATTGCATATTGGACAGCATATTCGTCCGGAAGGTCCTCCTTCTCATTTGTCCAAAGCAGGAACTCCTACGATGGGAGGGATAATTATATTACTGGTGCTTTTAATTTCTATTTTCCTTTGGGCTAAATTAACCAATCCTTTTATTATCTTATCTACAATTTCCATTTTATGGTTGGGTTTATTAGGTTTTTTAGACGACTATCTTAAAGTAGTAAAAAAGCATACACGGGGTTTGCGGGCTTCGTATAAATTAGGAGGACAATTTATTTTAGCCTCTTTTCTGATAACCTATATTTATTTGCATCCTTCTAATCCTGATTTTGCTACCAAAGTGAATATTCCTTTCGTCAAAGATTTCTTTGTAAATTTGGGCTTTTTTTATTTTGGATTGGTTCTTTTAATTATTGTGGGAGCTTCTAATGCGGTGAATTTAACCGATGGATTAGATGGATTAGCCATTGGATCGATTGTGTTAGCGGCCTTGACTTATGCAATATTTGCTTATTTTGCCGGTCATGCCAAATTTAGTGCGTATTTACGTATCATTCCTGTTGCAGGTAGCGGGGAATTAGTTGTTTTATTAGCGGCAATGGTTGGAGCAGGGTTGGGTTTTTTATGGTTTAATACTTATCCCGCAGAGGTGTTTATGGGGGATACTGGTTCTTTATTTCTGGGAGGGACGATAGGGGTTATTGCCGTCTTAGTAAAACAGGAATTACTTTTGGTTATTGTTGGAGGGATTTTTGTTGTAGAAGCATTATCGGTTATTTTGCAAGTTATTTCCTTTAAAATTAGAGGAAAGAGAATATTTAAAATGGCTCCCCTGCATCACCATTTTGAGTTGTTGGGCTGGGCAGAACCAAAAGTAGTGATTCGGTTTTGGGTTATAGCAATTATTCTTTCTTTAATATCGTTGGCTTCGCTAAAATTACGTTAAATTTAAAAACCCGTTAGGAAAAAGGAGGACAGAAAATGTTTCAAAATATCATTGTGTTTTTGACAGAAAAGACATTTTTTCAAAATACTTTTTTAGCGTATGTCATCAGTGGTTTAATTTTTATTACAGGTCTTATTTTTATTAAAATATTTAAAAAAATAGTTTTAAAACGTCTTAAAAAATGGACGGAAAAAACCACTATTGCTATAGATGACTTTTTGGTTGGTATTTTTGAAAAGGCTTTGATTCCATTGCTTTATTTTGGTGTTTTTTATTTATCGATTCGTAATATAATATTGACG
>JAGLYT010000237.1 GCA_023132075.1 bacterium | reverse complement strand
GTTCAAAAGAAGAGGGGAGAAATAAGGTTTCTGTTTATGAAAGCAAAAAATAAAAAGAGGGGGATATTTTTATGCCGGAAGGATACATAACAGCATTGATTAAAGCGGGTGTGGTTTTTGGGGCAGGAATAATAATTTATTTGTTAGTTTATTTTTTGTTGTTCAAAAAAAAAGGAGTGTGGCCTTCTAATGTAATCTTTTTTTTGGCGTTGTTATTAGGATTAACAAGTATAAGATATTTCCTCTTTTTCGGCCCGCAGGAGATAATATTTAAACCGTTGGATTTTATTGTTTTTTTAATTGCGGGTGGCGTAGTAATTAGAATACTTGATTTTTATTTGGTAGAGACGAAGATAGAGACCGGAGAGATTACTTTTCCCTTAAGCTGGCATAAATTAATTCTAAGGTTGGGTTATTGTTTGCTTGGGTTTATCGGTGCTCTAATAATGTGGGATGCTGATTTTCTTCCATGGTTTGTCCTTTTTGGGATAATAACTATTATCATAACTATTGCCTTTCAGGATTGGTTAAAATATGCTATTGATGGATTACAATGGGGCAAGATTTTTAAAGTAGGTAATTGGGTTGCTGTTGGGGATAAGGAAGGAAAAATTGTTGAAGTAAGCTGGCAGGGTTTAAAATTACAAACGGAAGATTTTAATTATTTATTTATTCCCTCGGTAGTTCTTTCCAAAGAAAAAGTAATGGATTATGGTTTGTCCACACAAAAACATAATTGTGTAATAGAAATAGATGTGAATTACTCGGTGCCACCCGATAAAGTAAAGGAAATATTAATACTGGGGACTTCTAAGATTCAGGGAGTTATTAAATTTCCCCTTCCACAAGTTTTTGTAATTTCGTTTGATAATATCTGGATAAAATATAAAATAATTTTTTGGATAGATAATTTTTCTGAAAGAAGAAAGATTATCTCTAAAATCCATAATTTAATTTGGGTTCATTTTAAAAGGGAAGAAATACAAATTCCTTCACCTGTTTATACTATATATTCCCATGCAGTTTCACCGGAAGAAGAAGCAAAGAAAAAAACAGAAGAAATTTTGCACAAAAAAGAAGTACTCAAAAAAATAGATTTTTTGTCTCTTTTTCCGGAAGAGGATTTAGCTGAAATAACAGAAAAATCAAAAAAACGGCTTTTTTTGGAAAAAGAAAAATTAATTCAGCAAGGTCAAAAAGGAGATGTTTTATTTGTGATTTTGTCAGGAGGAATTATTTTGAGCAGTAAAAAGAAAAGTTTAAATAAAGAACCTGTTGTTACTTCTGTAGGACCGGGACAATTTTTTGGAGAAATGTCCGTCTTTTTGGATGAAGAAAGTTTATTTACGGCTACTGTAGAAAAAAGAAGTGAGTGTTTGCTTATAGAAAAGGAAAGTATTCAGAAAATTTTGGTTAAGAATCCTTCTGTTGTTTTATCCTTAGGTGAGATTTTAGCGAACATACAAACGCATCAAAAAGGAAGGATAGAGGAAGAGTTGGATAAAGCAGAGGATATGATGGTCGTTACTGTTCAGCAAAGGATTAAAAATATTGCTTCAAAAATAAAAGAAGTTTTTGGGATAACGGTATAAAAAATGTTTTGTTGAAGAAGGGAATAATAAAAATTGTGCTTTTGGTAATAGATATAGGTAATACTAATATAGTATTTGGAGTTTACCGGAAAAAACGTTTAATACATAGCTGGCGGAAGGTTACCGGTAAAAAAGTGATTTTAGGTACCTATACCAGAGATGTTTTAAGAGAGTTTGATTTAAAAAAAATCAGGAAAGAAGAAATTTGTGGGATAGAAATTTCTTGTGTAGTCCCTTCTCTTTTGCCTGCTTTTAAAAGATTTTGTTCATATCTTTTTTTAATAAATCCTTCTGTTGTAATACCGGGCAAAAATACGGATGTTCGAATTCTATGTGATAATCCTTCCGAGGTAGGGGCAGACCGCATTGTAAATGCGGTGGCTGGCTATAGCAAATATGGGGGGCCCTTAATCATTATAGATTTTGGTACTGCTACTACTTTTGATGTTATAAATATTAAGGGTGAATATATGGGAGGCGTTATTGTCCCTGGAATGAGGATTTCAGCAGAAGCCTTATTTGAAAGGGCAGAAAAGCTTCCTTTGGTAAAATCATTGAGGCCGGACAAGGTGGTAGGAAAGAATACAGCGGAAAGTATTCGAGCAGGATTGTTTTTTGGAACGATAGGTCAGATAAAAGAAATTATTAGTAGGATTAAAAAAGAAATTAAAATTTCTCCAAAGATAATTCTTACCGGAGGACATGCTGAATTAGTGAAAAAAGAGATAAAAGGGGCAGTAATTGATCCTTATTTAACATTGGAAGGATTAAGGCTGATATACGAAAAAACAGGCCATTAGAGTAACCTGTGGATAATGTGGATAACTTTGTGGATAAAATAAACAGTTTATCCCCAAAAGTTAATTATATGTAAAAAAAATACAAGCAAAAAAGGATTGAAGGGTAGTCACATAATTTATTTAAATATAGTGGTTTTATTTGAATATTGTTGAAGAAATGCTTATGTTTCATAGTCGACCAAGTACTCAAAACTATAATAAATTATATAATAAAAAAGGACTGCCGGGAACTACTCGATTTGCTCGAGTATGGGGCTCTCTTCGCCAAAAACGGAGTTTTGAATCAGTAATTTAATAGTAGTAAGTAGACCGTCAGCTTTGCTGACTAGTTGGGGCCAAAACCTTTGCAAGCTCAGTTTTTGGCGGAGAGGGAGAGATATCCCCTCAAATTATTCGGGACAAGCTCACATTATCCGCCTTTGGCGGATAGTTCTCATCTCTGCTTGTAGGGTTTATCGTTCTTAGGTAGGTTTAAAAATCAGTATTTTTTGCAAATCAAACGGAGAGGGAGAGATTCCCCTCAAATTATTCGGGACAAGC
>JAGLYT010000236.1 GCA_023132075.1 bacterium | reverse complement strand
CTTAAAGGGAAAATAAGAATATGGGTAGTAAAGGAGTCGGACATTTAAGGAGTAGGCTATGGTAACCCTGGGTGAGAAGGTTTTACCTCAAAACATAGAGGCGGAAAAAGCAGTTTTGGGGTCAATGTTGATTGAAAAAGAAGCTATTGCTAAAGCTGTAGAAATACTTCGGAAAAAAAGTTTTTATAAGGAAAATCACCAAAAAATTTTTCAGGTAATAGTTGATTTATACGATAATGACGAAGCTGTGGATATTGTAATAATTGCTGAGGAATTGAAAAAATCAGGGGATTCATTGTCTAATGTAGGTGGTGCTCAATATTTAACTTCCTTGATAAACTCTGTTTCTACGGCTGCTAATGTTGAGTATTATGCGAAAATCGTAAGGGAAAAATCTATTTTAAGGGAACTAATCAATGTTTCTACCCGGATTATTACTGAAAGTTATAAAGGGGAAGAGGATGTAGGAACTTTATTAGATAGGGCTGAACAACATATTTTTAATATTGCTCAAGCTAAATTAACTCAGGGTTTTGTTCCTGTAGGTGAGATGGTGCATGATAGTATTGAGTTAATTGAAAATCTTTACAAGAAAAAAGAACATATAACGGGTGTTCCTACCGGGTTTTGTGATTTTGATGAAAAAACAGGGGGGTTACATTCTTCTAATTTAATTATCATAGCGGGAAGGCCTAGTATGGGGAAAACAAGTTTTGCCCTTTCTATTGCCCAATATGTTGCTATAGAAAAAAAAATGCCGGCAGCTATTTTTAGTCTGGAAATGTCCAAAGAAGAAGTTTTAATGCGTATGCTTTGTGCGGAAGCAAAAGTTAATTTACATCATGTCAGGACAGGGTTTTTATCTAAAAAAGGATGGCCGGCTCTGACTAATGCTGCTTCCAGATTATCGGAAGCACCTATTTACATTGATGATGCTCCGGCTCCTACGGTTCTGGAAATGAAAGCAAGGGCAAGAAGGCTCAAAGCAGAAAAAGGGTTGGCTTTATTAATTGTTGACTATTTACAATTAATGCCGGGTAGAACAGGAAAAGCGGAGTATAGGCAACAGGATGTTTCTGAAATTACCCGTGCGTTAAAAATTCTTGCCAAAGAATTAAATGTTCCTGTAGTTGCTCTTTCACAGCTTTCCCGTGCCCCGGAGAAAAGAACAGATCCCCGTCCCCAATTAGCTGATTTACGGGAATCAGGAGCAATAGAACAGGATGCAGATGTGGTGGCTTTTATTTATAGGGAAGAATATTATAAACCTAATCAACCGGATTTAGAAGGGAAAGCCGAGCTGATTGTGGGGAAACAAAGAAACGGTCCTACCGGCACCATTTCCCTTACTTTTCAGAAAGAACATGCACGATTCAAGAATTTTTCTAAAAGGACAGGTTGAATTATGTGTTTTTTGCGTCCCAGTTGGGCTGAAATTAATCTTTCTCATTGTATACATAATTTAGAACAAATAAGAAAAATAGTGAAGAATAAAGTGCAAATACTTGCCGTAGTAAAAGCGGATGCCTATGGCCATGGTGCGATAGAGGTATCTAAAGTTGTTTTACGAAACGGGGTTTCTTTTCTCGGGGTGGCTCTAATTGAAGAGGGTATCAAATTACGAGAGGCAGGAATAGATGCACCTATTCTGGTTATGGGGAGTGTTTATCCTTTCAAGAATTATAGAGAATTAATAAATTTCAATCTTACTCCCATCGTTGCCAGTTTATCCAGTCTTAAAGAATTGTCTTCCATTGCTTCCAGAGAGGGAAAAAAAGTCGGTTTTCATCTTAAAGTAGATACAGGGATGGGCAGGATTGGTGTTTCTGTTAATTCAGTGCTTAAACTCGCAGAAGAAATCCCTTCTTTACCCGGGGTGGTTCTTGAAGGAATAATCAGTCATCTTTCTTGTGCAGATGGAGACGGGGGATTTACTGAAAAACAAATTGATTATTTTACCAATGTAGTAAAGAAGATAAAATCTAAAAAAACTATTCTTAGTCATATAGCTAATAGTTCTGCTATTTTGCGTTTTCCTGAATCCCATTTCGATTTAGTTAGACCGGGATTAATTCTGTATGGTCTGCTTCCTTTCCGGAGTGCCTTAAGTAAAATAAAACTAAAACCTGTAATGAGTCTTAAAACGAAAATTATCTTTCTTAAAAAAGTAGCAAAAGGAACACCGATAAGTTATGGAAAAAGTTATGTTACGAAAAAAAGAAGCATAATTGCTACATTACCGATTGGTTATGCTGATGGATATAATCGTTTATTATCTAATAAAGCTCAGGTGTTAATAAAAGGTAAACGACTGCCCGTTGTAGGCAGGATTTGTATGGATATGTGCATGGTTGATGTGACGGATTTGCCTCAAGTGGCAGTAGGTGACGAGGTTGTTTTAATTGGAAATCAGGAAAATGAGATGATTACAGTAGAAGATATTGCTGTCTGGAGTAATACTGTAAATTACGAGGCAGTTTGTGCTCTTAGCAAAAGAATACCGCGGATATATATAGGAAATGCATAATGGATAAGTATAAAATGAATAAGATTGTAATAGAGAAAATAAATAAACCGGTACCCTTTTTGGGAAGAAAAATCATAAATTTTTCCGGCAATATAGGGAAGATAACGAATTTTACAATACGAATTTTTCGCTGGCTTTTCCGCTGCAATTGGGATAAAAAAGAAGTTATGAACCAAATGGTAAGGGTTGGAGTAGAATCTTTTCCTGTTACTGCGTTAACTTCTATATCTACAGGAATGGTTTTAGCCCTGCAATCGGGGTACTCTTTTAAAAATATATTTAATGAACCGCTTTATGTAGGTTCAATAGTAGGGTTTTCTATGGTTAAAGAATTGGGTCCTACACTCACCGCAATGGTTATTTCCGGGCGGGTTGGGGCATCTATAACCGCGGAGATAGGAACAATGAAGGTTACTGAACAATTGGATGC
>JAGLYT010000235.1 GCA_023132075.1 bacterium | reverse complement strand
AAAATGTTATATGTGAGCAAAAAAGTTAATAAGATGAAAAATATGATTGAAAAAAGAAAAGATACAACTGCTAAATCAAATTTAACGGAAGCGAATGATGAACTCTGGCAGGGACAATGCAATTGTTCTTATTGGCACGGTGTTTTTGGGGGGCTTTATCTGGGGCATTTACGTAATGCAATTTATGAACATTTAATTAAAGCGGAAAAAATTACTGATTTATATTTCAATTCCGCAAAGGATTTTTGGCAGAAGGTGGAACAGATAGATTTTAATGGTGATGGGGAAGAAGAGATTTTAGTGAGAAATTCTGTGTTTAATTTTTATTTCGATTTAAATAAGGGAGGTTCCTTGTTTGAATTGGATTATAAGCCTAAAAACATTAATATTATTAATACATTAAAAAGGACTAAAGAAGCATATCATCGGAGATTGTTGGATAATTCCGGTGATGTAAAAGAAACTAATTCTTCTCAGCCGGCATCTATTCATAATTCGGTTATAGTGAAAGAAAGAGGATTAAAGGATTGTTTGGCTTATGATTGGTATTCCAGAGGTTCTTTATTGGATCATTTTTTTCATCCGGATACTGATTTTGATGGGTTTAAACGGTGTCATTATGGAGAACAAGGGGATTTTATTAATCAGCCATATATTTCCCGGTTGAAAAAAGAAAAAAATAAAATAATTTTGGGTTTGGAAAGAAAAGGTAACGTGTGGGTGGAAGATGAAAGTGTCCCTGTTTATGTAAAAAAAAATATTACTTTTCATAAAGAAGGAATGCTGATTAATTATGAAATTATTAATTTGGGGAAGAATTTAATTTCTGTCTGGTTTGCTTCTGAATTTAATTTTTCTTTTTCTAATTCCGATGATTCTCAATGTCATTATTATATTCCGGAAATTACTTTAGAAAATAATTTGTTTTCTTCTTCCGGTAAGATCCCTGAAATTTCTCAATTTGGGATGAAGGATAAATACTATGGATTAGATATAAATATGACTTTTAATTTGCCTTGTTCGGTATGGTATTGTCCAATAGAGACCATTTCTTTATCAGAAGGAGGGCTGGAAAAAAGATATCAGGGGTCAGCGGTTTTACCTAACTGGAAAATAAGACTGAAGAGCAATCAGTCCTTTAAAATTGAGATTAACAAATTAATAAGAAGCTATGAAAATTCCGGCTAATTGGGTTTTAAGGCTCATTGATCCTGAGTACTTTACTTTGTTTAGCATAGTAAGGAGTCGAAGGGTCGAGGGGTTAATTCCCTGCGGCTTGTTATGGGGTAGTTGATTTAAGTACCCGCAGGATGTTTTATTACTATTCTTGTTGTTGTATAAGCGGTAATACGTTTTAAATTAAAGAAGGCAAGTAATGGTTTATAAGATTTTATGGATAAGCGTTATTGGAGGGATATTAAATCTTGATTTTCGGGCAATGGGACAATTTATGTTTTATCGTCCTTTTGTTGCCGGGGCCATTATTGGCTTAACATTAGGTGACATCCAAACGGGTGTTTTTGTTGGAATAATGGTAGAGTTGATTTGGATAAGTAATATTTCCATGGGAGTAGCGATTCCCTGGAATATAGGTGCAATAGGAGTAATGTCCGTTGGTTTGGTTTTTTTATCCGGAGAATTTTCAGGAGAAGCTGTAGTTTTGTCCATAGCTTTAGCTATTCCTTTTGGATGGCTGTTTAAGAAAGTGGATATTTGGTGGCGGCATAAAAATAAATTCTGCAATCGTTGGATTGAACAATGGATAGAAAAAGACAAATTGTATAGGATTTTTTTACTTAATTGGGCAGTAATATTGGCTATTTTTCTTAGTTCTTTTTTATTTTATTTTGTTTCTTTTTTGTTTGCTATCCGTATTCTCGTTGGTAGTTTAAAAATTATGAGTTTTCCTTTTAAAAAAGGATTGCGGCTTGCCTACGAATTATTACCTTTTTTGGGATTTGCCATGGCGTGGAATGCCTTCGCTTTAAAATCAGTGATGCCGGGAAGAAAAAAATAGGCATTATTTTATTTAAAATAAAAAGAGAGTTTTTACGAAGTGTAAGAATAAAAGATTTATTGGGATAAACAAATAAAATGAATGATAATTCACAAAAAATAAGAACAATTGACTTGTTTTTTGCTTCTTTGCGTTCTTTTTTTTTAGAGGTATTTTGGAATTTTGAGCGGATGCAAAACTTAGGGTGTGTATATGTTCTTTCCCCTGTAATCAAGAAACTTTATCCGGTAGAAAGCCAGAGAAAAGAAATTTTGCGGCAGCATTTGGAGTTTTTTAACACTCATCCTTATATGGCGGCTCCTTTACTGGGAATAATTATTTCCCTGGAAGAGGAAGCGGCTTTAAAAAAGGATAGATGTCCGGAATTTATTTCGCAAATCAAGTCATGCATGGCCGGTCCTTTTGCGGCATTGGGGGATTCTTTTTTTTGGGCTACCTGGCGTCCTTTCACTTCTGCAATAGGAATATGTCTTTTTTTTCTAAACAGGGAGAAAACTTTTATTTATTGGGCAGCCCCCGGTCTTTTTCTGGTTTTTTATAATATTGTACATTTGATTGTACAAAACGTGGGGTTATGGGTAGGATATTTTTTGAAAACACGATTAATAGAGGTTGTAAGCAGAATAGATTGTTTAAGAATCATACGGTTACTCCGTTTAATTGGGTTATGTTTTTTAGGGATAACTTTATTTGTTTTTTTAAATAATGATTTAATTGTATGGAATAAAAAAATTCTTTTTTTTAGTTCTTTTATGGTTTTTTCTTTTTTTGGTTATCGGGAATGGTCACAAACTAAATTATTTTATGGTCTAATATTTGGGTCCATTTTGATTTCGTATTTTAATTTAATTTGATCAAAAAAAGAAGGTAAAATGGTGAGAAACATATTTAGTATAAAGAACAAATTAGGGTTGCATGCACGTTCTGCAGCAACTTTTGTTCAAC
>JAGLYT010000234.1 GCA_023132075.1 bacterium | reverse complement strand
TTTCCTACTTTAACCTTTAACCATTGTATTGCGGTGGCAAAAATTAATGGGGAGTTGATTTTTATGGATCCTACAGTGGAAACAGCTACTTTTGGGGATTTACCTTCTTCCGATCAACAAAGGGATGTATTAATCTTCTATGATGATCATTATGAGTTGTCCCAGACCCCTCTTTTTGAACCGGAAAGGGATTTAGTTAAATATGCACTTAAGGTTAAAGTTTTAGCTGATGAGTCTATATTGGGGGAACGGGTTGTTAGTACCAATGGCAATTATTCAATGGGTTTAAGAAATCTAAAATATACAAAACCTGTTTTACGCAAAGAAATGCTGAAAAAAAGAGTAAATGAAATATGTCCGGGCGGAAAACTTAAAACTTATAAAATTAGTGATTTGGAAAATTTGGAAATGCCGGTAAAAATAGAAATGAAATTTTCAGGACCCAAGTATTTAAAAAAAGCAGGGTCCACTTATTTAGTTCCTCAATTAGGAGGTATTTCTACCGGTTTTGTTTCTAAAGAATCGAGGACTTATCCTTTGGATTTTGAAAGTCTTGATGCCAGAAAGGCATTGGTAGAGATAGAATTGCCGCAAAATTATAAAGTAAAATATTTGCCGGAATCGATAGAGAGAGAGGATATATGTTTTAAATATAAAAATAAATACAAATATGAAAATAATCGTATTTATTTTTATGAAGAAAAAGTAGTTAAAAAGTCATCGTTGTCCGTGAATAAATATAGAAATTTTAAATCTTTTTATGAAAAGTTGGCTAGAGATATCGACAAACAAATTGTTTTAGAAAAAAAATAAATTGAAAAAAGTATAAAACTTTTATAAAAGAGAAAAATGAAGGTTTTAAAAATAGCGGGTAAAGGTTTTTTGTTTGTTTTGTTGATAACTATATTATATCTGGGTGTTTTTAATAAAAATTTAAGAAAGAGAAAAAATTACAATGTACCATATTTTTTCAATTATCCGGGAAATGGTTAAGAAAATTAATCCTGAAATAGAAATGGAAATTTTTATGATGGAAACAAATCAGGTGAACATTGAGGTTAGAGATCAGCAAATAGAGTATTTTAATTTAGCTGAAAAAAGCGGGGTTGGTTTGCGGATATTTCATGAAGGTAAGCTGGGTTTTGCCTATAGTTCGGATATTTCCGAGGATGGCCTGAAGAAAATGGCTGTAAGGGCTTTGGATAACAGGAAAAATGTTGTTGAGGATGGATGTAACGGTTTAGCGAAAATAAAACAAAAAAACAGAATGAAAGATATAAAAGTAAAGGGTATATATAGTGGGAATTTGAGAAAAATTACGATTGATGATAAGATTAATAGAGTGAAAGAAATGGAAAAAAGTGCTCTTTCTTATGATAAAAGGATAAAAAAAATTCTCTATTCCTGTTACAGTGATGAGGAAAGCAGGACAAGTATTATAAATTCTTTAGGAATGGAAAAAAGTTATTGGTCTACCTATTGTTCTATAGGGGTTGGCGTTCTTGCCGAAGAAAACACAGATGTTCAGGTAGGAAGTCATGGGCAGGAAAAAATAAGTTTTGCTGATTTGAATTTTGACGGGGTAGCAAAAAAAGCAGCCCAGAGGGCTGTTGCTATTTTAGGAGCCAGAAAAGTTAAGTCTCAGAAGAGCACAGTAGTTTTTCCTCCCCTGATAGCATGTAATTTTTTGGAAGTTCTTTCTAATGCGCTTTGCGCTGATATGATACAAAAAGGTAAGTCGCTTTTTAAAGATAAAATAGGTAAAAAAATTAGTTCTCCTTTAATAACTATTATTGATGATGCAACTTTATCCGGTGGAATAGCTACTTTTCCTTTTGATGACGAAGGGGTTCCTTCCCAGAGAAATGTTTTGATAAATAAAGGTGTTTTGAAAGGATATCTTTATGATATTTATACGGCAAGAAAGGATAATACTCAATCTACGGGTAATGCTAGTCGAGGTTATTTTGGCGGGCTTCCTTCTCCTGCCCCTACAAATTTTTTTATAGAGAAACAAAATGTAACCAGAAAAGAAATAATAGAAAAAATAAAAAGCGGTTTATATGTTATGAATGTTATGGGTATGCATATGGTAGATCCTGTATCAGGTGATTTTTCTGTAGGGGTGGAAGGGTTGTGGATTGATGAGGGGATATTTTCGTATCCGGTAAGAGGTATAACAATAGCCGGAAATGTTATAGAATTGTTAAATTCAATAGAAGAAGTGGGTAATGATTTGACTTTTTATGATAATTTTGGGTCACCGACTTTAAAAATTTCTGAAATTTCTATTGGAGGAGAATAAAGAACTACTGCGTTTCAAAAATATTTTTTATTTCGTCCGTATAAACTTTTATATTTGCTTTGCGAATTAATTCTTGTATCCAATTGTCAAAAATAGATGATTGTTTTTTCATAAGGAATAACCCTTTAAATTCTTCCTTTTCTTTTTCAAAATTAACAGGATATTCTTTTTTTTCTTTATTGTATTCATATTCTAATTCTTTGGTGGTTATTTTTATTGCAGAAAGAAGAAAAGTTTGCAGTTTAGATACGGCCAAAGATTTCTCTCTTGCATTCTCAAATGCCTGTGGGGTAGTATGAAGGTATTGTAAAATACGAAAATACAGAGAAATATCGAATTTACCGTCTTTTTGGAAAATCGGATAAGAACGAATAGCGTTAATTAATTCCTGTGGAGTAACGGTAATATTATATCTTCGGGCTTCTTGATAAAGAAGCTCTTCTTTAATCATATTTTCGAGCAGTTCTTTTTTGAGTGCCTGCATATCTATTTCGCCTGTTTTTTTGTTTTGGCGTTGAAATTCTACAGCTTGATCAAATAACTGAGAAAAATCTTTAGATGAAAGGCCAATCCCGTTGACTTTGCTGATTATGCCGGATTGTCTTTGTAGAAAAAAAGCTCCTCCGAAACCGGCAAAAATAGCTACTATAAAAATAGAAGCAACAACCCATAA
>JAGLYT010000233.1 GCA_023132075.1 bacterium | reverse complement strand
TTAAATATTTCCGTAGCTGCATGAGGCTGAAAACCAGCTTCTCCGTATTCTACACCGACATAGCGAATTTTACTGGCACAAAAATGATAAATAGCTGCTGCTTTTTCTTTTTCTTCTTTTCTTCCTTTTATCAACTCTGCTACCTTCTTTTTAATCGCATTATTATGATCAATCTTGTCTTTACTAATCCCCCACCACCATTCATAAATTTCCTGCCAGGAATCAAAGGAAGAAAAAGCAAAATTAGCTACAATTTCACTCCAGGGAGGCATATGTGATTCTGAAATAATCTCCGGAATTTTATGAAAATTCCAGGTATAAATTTCTCTTCCTTTATCCCTTTTTACCTTCGGCCGAAGTCTCAAAGAAGGAAAAACATATCCCGGATTGACCGAATCAACTCTAATTTTACCCCGATACGAACGGGGAACTATAAGAGTAAAATATTGATTTAAAAATGGTTCACTTCCCTGAATTCCATAACGGGAACAAAAATTCTTTTTATCAATCAATTTACCAATAAACCACCTTGCCTTATATTCTATGATTGTATTCTCCGCAACCTCCGGCATCGAAACTATTCTTACCCTGGCATTACTATATAAAGGAAAATCCAAATATTTGGAAACATCCCGAATATTTTTTTCTCCTGCCTGAATAATAGTCCCATCATTTTTTATCGTCCGGGCATATACAAGTTCTACTTTCTCATAAGTAGAATCATAGTTTAGCTCTATTTCGCCATAGTGTTTTCCCCTATCATTCAATATTTTAACAACAAAATGGCGATCACTAACCGCTGTTCCATCGGGCAAAATCTCTAGTTTTTCCTCATCAAGTAAAATAACCGCTCCGGCATCAGGGTATTTTACTTGAGTAGGGGAATTTTCTATTAATTTTTTTAATTTCTTGTCTTTTAGGTCACTAACACGCTTAATCTTAATTACATTATTAATTGCCCCAAGCCTTTTATTTGCTTTTTTTACGTAGTTTTTATCTTCAATCCTTCCATACATTTTAATTGCCTGATCATAAAGATTTTGCTTCTCACAGGTTTTTCCATAAAAATAAAGGAATTCAGCATCTTTTACTGCTTCATGCTTTTCAAAAACGGTTAAGGCGTCAGTATAATTTCCCATTTTAAAATAGGCAAAAGCAACTATTTTAGCTGTATCAAAATCATTCGGATTTTTTTGATACAGAGGAAGCAACTCCTTAATACTTTTATCATAATCCCCGTATTCGTAAAACAATTTACCTAATTTAAAGGAAATTTCTTTCTTATTTGCTTCAGGTACTCCTCGGGCAAGCTGGTACTCTTTTATTGCTTTGGAATAAAATTGTTTACTTTCCAAAGCATACTTATCCGCTAATTTCAAATGAATATTCTCACCCCAAACAAAAGGTAAAGTAAAAACAAAATAAAACACTAAAAAAATTATCCAAAAGAAAAAATTAAACCTTTTAAAAAATTTTTGTTTCATTTTTTTTACCTCTTTGTTTTAATAATTTTTTTTGCCATCGGTACTTCACTACAATCGGGAAACAGCGGACAATTGATACACTCACTCCAGATTTTATGCGGCAAACTTTCTCTTTTTACCTGTTTAAAACCATGTTTTATAAAAAATTTCGGTTTAAAAGTTAAAGCAAAAACTTTTTTTATTCCCAATAATTCTGCCTCTTCAAAACACTTGTCCAAAAGAGCACTCCCCAAACCTTTTCTTTGCCAGCGAGAAGAAATAGCCATTGCTTTTACCTCTGCCAAATCCCCCCATGCTATATGAAGGGCACAACAAGCAATAATTTTTCCTTTTTTTTCCACTATAAAAAAATCACGGATGTTTTCATAAAGGTCATTAAGAGAACGGGGTAACATTTGTTTTTTGTTAGCATAGTAATTAATTAACTTATGCATACTTTCAACATCTCCGATTTTTGCTTTTCTAATAAGCATCTTCCTTTTCCTCCCCATTCTTCCATATCCTTAACTACAAAGTAGCTTGATATTGAAAACCTGCCTTTAATGCCTCTTTGTTGATTTCAATTAAATTCTTTTTTTCTGTCTTAAGTAAAATATTTTGTAAAGCCCTAATAGTACTTTCCAGAGAAACTATTCCTTTTCGTTTGATATAAACCCCTAAGCCTACCATATTAGCTACTTTATTATTCCCCAATTTTTGCGCAAGCTGATTAACAGGAACCTTTATTACTTCTACCTTTTCCTCAACGATTTCCTCCTTAACAAGAGAAGAATTTACAATTAGCAGCCCCTTCTCTTTTAATTGTCCGGCAAATCTTATTAAAGAATCTTTATTGAAAATAATCAAAGAAGAAGGATTTTTTACTATCGGAGAACCGATCTCTTCTGTGGCAATAACTACCCGGCAATTAGCCGTTCCTCCCCTCATTTCTGCTCCGTAGGAAGGGAAAAAAGTCACATTTAACCCTTCTTCCATTGCCGAATGGGCTAACAATGTTCCGCAAAACATTATCCCCTGCCCCCCATAACCGGCAATAATCAATTCCTCAAACATAAGTATTTCACCCTATATAAATTTTTAGCTGACGTCAAACTACTTAAAAATCAAGAAGCCTTGCTCTTATTTTTTATCACGCCTAAAGGATAAACTGATATTACCTCTTTTTCTATCCACCGGATTGATTCTTCCGGAGTTAAATCCCATCCGACAGGACACATTGATAAGACTTCTACCAAGGAAAACCCTTTGTCGGTAATTTGATTCTCAAATGCTTTCTTTATTGCTTTTTTTGCTTTAATTACATTTTTAGGATTATTTACCGCTACTCGCTCAATATAATAAGCACCATCCAATTGACCCAGTGCTTCTGATATTTTCATTGGATAACCACTCAATTCTACTTTCCGGCCCCGGGGTGTAGTCCATGTTTTTTGCCCCAATAAAGTAGTAGGAGCCATCTGTCCTCCGGTCATTCCGTAGATAGCATTATTTATAAAAATAA
>JAGLYT010000232.1 GCA_023132075.1 bacterium | reverse complement strand
TAATTAGACGGTGAAAAAAATATGAATTTTCCACAAGAAGTATTATTGCCCCAAAAAACTATATTTAAAAAAGGTTCTGCTTTACAAATTGCTAAGGAGACCCTGGAATATGGTTCGCAGGGGCTAATTGTTCATGGTAAATCTTTTGAAGGAAGCGGCAAAAAAAATAAAATTTTAGCTCAATTTCCCTCTTATGCAAAGGTAGATTTTTTCTGTAGAAGTGGTGGGGAACCCACACTTGATGAAATAACCCGGGTTATAAACAAAGCGAAATCAATAAATGCAGACTGGATTACCGGCATAGGCGGTGGGAGTGTTTTAGATTTGGCTAAAGCTTCAGCCGGACTGTTTAATGCCGGTGAGAAACCTGCTTTTTATCAGGAAGGAGGAAAATTAAAGGAGAGAGGAATTCCTTTTATTGCTGTACCGACAACGGCGGGAACGGGTTCGGAAGCAACGATTAATTCTGTAATTATTAATAAAGAAAAAAAAGTTAAACTTTCGATAAGAGCTAAGAGTTTTTTAGCAAAAAAGGTTATTCTTGATGTTGAACTTTTAGAGGGTTTACCCCCTCTTGTAATAAGCTATGCGGCAATGGATGCTTTGGTTCAGGCATATGAATCCTATATTTCAAAAAATGCCACCTGGTTTAGTGAAAATTTTGCCCTAAAAGCAATAGAGCTGATATGCAAAAATATCCTGCCGGCATACGAATCCGGCAAAGAAGAGAATTTGTCTTCTCTTTTGTTGGGAAGTTATTTTGCCGGAATAGCATTTGCTTCTTCACGGTTGGGTGTTATTCATGGTATTGCTCATCCGTTGGGTGCGTTGTATAGTTTGCCCCACGGACTTATCTGTTCGGTTTGTCTTATTCCTTCTATAAAAATCAATAAAGAAATCATGGGTAAAAAATACGAAATTATGAGTAATATGGCAGGAACGGATTTAATAAAAAGGGTTGAAATGTTACTGCTGGTTTTTAAAATATCTTCACCTTTTAAGGGAAAACCTTTAATTGAGAAGGAAAAGATTATTGAACAAACTCTTAAGTCCGGTTCTACGGCTGCCAACCCTAAACCTATAAATGCTAAAGATGTGGAATTTATATTGAGAGAAATTTTTTAAATTTACGAAAAAAAAACAAGCATAAAAGAATAAGTTAAGATGACAATGTAAGAACAATTAACTGAGTAAGACCAAAAAAATATTGACAAAATAGTAATTCCGATTATACTTACATTAATGGCTTTTAAATAATTAAGAAAGGAGGAAATAGATGAGAAAATTTGTATTAGTTGCTTTATTAGTTTTTATATTGACTACTTGTTCCGTTTTTGCTACGGAACAGCAAAGAACAAAAAGTATTACGGTTAATCCAATAGGATGGCTGTTTGGTGCCTACAACGCAGAATTTAATTTCAGTGTTACTCCCTGTTTAAGTATTCCTGTTTCAGTTATGCATTGGAGTTTGGATTCTGACAGCGGAATAAATGAATGGGATTTTGACATGAATGCCATTGGTTTGGGATTAAAGTACTATTTTGCCAAAAAAGCAGTTGAAGGCTGGTATCTTGGCGCAGTACTTAGTTTTAATAACGTTTCCGTTGAATTAGAAACAGAAGATTGGTTAACCTCTGAAGTATTGACCGGTAAATCAAGTTCTACTGTTGTTGGGTACGGTGCTTTAATTGGATTACAGAGTATATGGGACAGCGGATTTACTCTGGATTTTGGATTGGGAATAAAAGCTGTTAGTATTCCTTCGATGAAAGTCGAAGCTACAGGAGCGGGGATTACTCAAACAGAAGAGTATGAAGGGGAATCGTTTAACATGCCTATCATTAAGTTAGCCGTTGGGTATGCTTTTTAGTTTTAAGAAAGTACTTTTAAATTTTTATATGTATCGGGGCAAGCAAAAGATAGAATAATAAATATTTTGCTTGCCTTGTTTATTATTTGTCTATAAAAATATCTTAAACCAATTTATTGTTTGTGCAATCATTATGGAAGTAATCGCGTGGCCTACCCCCCGGATATTCGATAAACCGATAACAATTAAGTATATCTTTATAAATTTCTTTTATTTTTTTATTTAATGATGAAACCTTTTTTAATAGTTGTCGTCTAAATAAAAAGGGAGACAAAATGAAAATATTAATAATTTTTACTTGATAAAAATCATATACATTAGCAATATTATATATATTGGAAAACTGATATTTGAAAAAGGAGGAAACGTATAACAATAAAAATTAAGTATATGCTTAGACCGGTGACCCATTGTAAAGAAGGATGCAGTATCCGGGCCTGGATATGACCTTAAACTATTTTGATTAAAACTATAATAAAAAAGCTCCTTTAACAAAAAACTATTAAAGGAGTTTTTTCTTTTAATATAAAAAGGGTTGTATTTAATTTTCTAAACCTTGCTTAAAAGAGATAGGGCTTAAAAAAAAGAAAAGCCGAAACCTAAGAAAAATTGGCTAAAAGACATATTTATTCCATCGATTTCATTTTTTATACCGCGGTTGAAGGAAAAGGAGTTGTAAGAAATACGGTATTCTCCCATCAATGAGGACGATTCATTAATCTTAATTCTTACCCCGATAGGAATTCTGTATAAAAATCCTATTGATGTCTCACTCAGTGGTTTTCTGAAAACCCCGTTATGATATTGATATATATAGGATGAAGAGACGGTGTTTATGGTCATTCCCAGCCCCAGCCCTATATATGGCCGAAAGGTCTCATTGTAAAATTGTACCAGAACATCACCGGATAAAAGCGTAAAGGTGTTTATTTTCAAGTAATCATTAACCCAAAAACCAAAAGCATAAGTGTCGGAACTATTTACAGTAACTGATGTATTTTGTCTTTTTAAATACTGTGAAATATAAGACATTTCAAAAGCAAGGCCTAAGCTTAAGTTATTGTTTGCCGGTTTGCTAAAAAATCCTGCACGAACTCCCAGGGGCATAGATGAGTTTTCCATT
>JAGLYT010000231.1 GCA_023132075.1 bacterium | reverse complement strand
AGGTGGTTTAATAAAGACAAAACATGGTTCTCTCGCTTACCCCTTTGGGCACGCAAAAACAAGCTAAAAATGGAAAACTCGCTTATGCTCAGACAGTTCCATTTTTTTAACCCTTGTTTGTGCTAAAATTTGCTATATCGTTCGAAACTCATTTTACCTTTATTTTTTTGCTGGAGCAAAGCGAAAGTCCGCCGGTTAGTAAGGCGGATAAAGGGTTTTGTAATTTGAATTTGGGAGTTTGCTTGTCCGCTCCGCCTTAGGCGGATAAGGCGGGAAGTTTTAAAGAAGGAGGGATGAAAATGGCTGTAGAACGTCCGAAAGGGAAAAAAAGTGTTCCTGAGGGATTATGGACGGAATGTAAGAAATGCGGACAGACCGTATATAATAAAGAGTTAGAAAAAAATTTTAGGATTTGTCCGACATGTGGATATTATTTTAGGTTATCTGCACAGGAAAGAATTAATTTTCTTTTGGATGAAGGGAGTTTTAAGGAATCCGATATTGATATGAAATCCAATGATCCTCTTTCTTTTTATGATACCCGTAAATATGTTGAACGGCTTGAGGATGCAAGAAAAAAAACGAATCTTTTTGATGCTATTATTACGGGAGAAGGAACAATCGGGAAACATAGTGTGAGCATAGGGGTTATGGATTTTAGATTTATGGGTGGAAGTATGGGTTCTGTAGTGGGGGAGAAAATTACCCGGGCAGTAGAAAAGGCAATAGATAAAAAAACGGTAGTGATTATTGTTTCCACTTCCGGAGGGGCAAGAATGCAGGAAGGAATGTTTTCTCTGATGCAAATGGCTAAAACAAGTGCTGCTTTATCGAGATTGAGTAAGATGGATTTACCTTTTATTTCTATATTGACGGATCCCACTACTGCAGGCGTAAGTGCGAGTTTTGCTATGTTAGGAGATGTTATAATTTCCGAGCCTAAAGCTTTGATTGGATTTGCCGGGCCGCGTGTGATTGAACAAACGATAAAACAAAAATTACCTGAAGGATTTCAAAGTGCGGAATTTCTTTTGGAACATGGGATAGTGGATTTAATAGTAGAAAGAAAAGAACTAAGAAATACGCTGATCAAACTTTTAAATTTTTTCAAGAATAAAATTTAATCTTGTTTTTTTATTTGCCCGGAGAGGGTAAGACTTTGATGTTAAGGAAATATATTTGCGGTAAAATATGACTTATAACGAAGCATTAAATTATTTATTTTTTTTAAAAAGTGAAAAAATAAAGTTTGGGCTTGAACCCGTAAGAAAAGTTTTGGCAGAATTAGGAAATCCTCAAAATGTTCTTTCAGTTATTCATGTTGCCGGTACTAATGGAAAAGGGTCTGTTTCCGCTTTTGTTTATTCTATATTGAAAGAAGCCGGATATAAGATAGGTGTTTACACTTCTCCTCATTTGGTTGATTTGAGGGAAAGGATTCAAATAAATGGGGAATGGATTAGTAAAGGCGAAGTTGTCAATTTAATCAAAAAAATTGATGCGGCATGTAAGCGTTTATCAGTAAAGTTGAGTTTTTTTGAAGTTCTTACAGTAGTGGCATTTTATTATTTTGCCCGGAAGAAAGTAGATTTTGCGATACTGGAAGTTGGAATGGGCGGCAGGCTGGATGCGACTAATGTATTGATGAAGCCTTTAGTTTCGATAATTACTAATATTGAATATGAACACAAAGATTATCTCGGGGATACTTTAAGTAAAATTTCCGGAGAAAAAGCAGGAATTATAAAAGAGAATGGTTTTGTAATCACCGGAGTAAAACATAAAAGTTCTTTTTCCCGCATCAGGAAAATTTGTAAAACTAAAAAAGCAAAGTTGTTTTGTCTTAATGATGATTTTTTGTCGGTTAGGGAGAAAGAAAAAGCTTGTTTGGTTAAAACAAAATTTGGTTATCAGCAGTTTGATTATTGGGGAATTTTTAATAATTATAAAAAAATAAAAATAAGGCTTTTAGGAAAACATCAGATAGAAAATGCTCTTTTATCTGTAGCCTGTACGGAGCTTTTGCAGCGGTTCCACGGGGTCCGGATAAATAAAGGGCAAATCTATAAAGGTTTGTATCAATGTTTTTGGCCGGGCAGGCTGGAATTATTCGAGGTTCCCTTTTCAAAGAAGCACAAAGTAAGGATTTTATTAGATGGGGCTCATAATCCGTCGGCATTTTGTGCTTTACGGAATGCTCTTAGAGAAAAGAATATCATTTACGATAAACTTTTTGTTTTGTTGGGAGTACTGAAAGATAAAGAAATAGAAAAAATGTTAGAAATTTTATCTCCTTTGGTGGATAAACTTATAATTACTAAACCATTTACCGAAAGAGCTCTTGACCCGAAAATAATTTATTCTTATGCAGTCAAATTTTTGCCTGAGGAAAAAATTGTAACAGGGGGAGAGATTAAAGATGACATAAACGGTATTTTTAAAGAAATTTCTCTGTCTTATAAATGCGATAATCAAAGGAGAAATAAGTTCAATAAAATAGAAAAAGAAGTTTTAATTTTAGTAACAGGGTCTTTATATTTAGTAGGAGAAACAAGAAAGATATTAATATCGAATAAAGAAACAAGGGGGATAAAGCAATGGCTGGCGTAATTTTCAAAGATGTAACTAAAATTTATCCAAGAAAAAGTGTAAAAAACAAAAAGGGTGAAACCGAGATTAAAAAAGATGTTGTTGGGTGCAGGTCTATCAATTTGGAAGTTGAGGATAAAGAATTTTGTGTGCTGGTAGGTCCGTCGGGATGTGGGAAATCTACTACTTTACGGATGGTGGCGGGATTGGAAGGAATTACCAGTGGGCAAATTTATATAGGAGATAGATTAATTAATGATGTTCCTCCGAAGGATCGGGATATTGCTATGGTATTTCAAAATTATGCTCTTTATCCTCATATGAACGTTTATGAAAATATGTCTTTTGCTTTAAGGTTAAAAAAGATTCCCAGAAAAGAAATAGAACAAAGAGTGGAAGAAGCCTCAAA
>JAGLYT010000230.1 GCA_023132075.1 bacterium | reverse complement strand
AAAAATAAAAAAAAATAATATAATTTTATTAATAATAGGTGAAGGACCACAATATAACAGGTTGTTTGATTTTTGTGTTCAAAACAGGTTAAAGGAAAAAGTTAAATTCATTAGATTTAAACAGAAACAGGATATTGTGAAATATTATGCTTTGGCTGATGTGTTTATTTTGCCTTCATTAAAAGATTGTTTTAGTATTGTAGTGAGTGAAGCACTATCAAGCGGGCTTTTTACTTTGGCTTCTAAATACGATGGAGCGGCTTATGATTTGCTAAAAGAAGGTATAAATGGTTATATTTTTGACCCTTATAATGTAAAAGATATTAAAAATAAGATTGAAATGGTGATTGATAATTTCTCTGAATTATCAAATAGAACAAAAATATCTCAATCAATTTCGACGAGTGGGGTAGACTTTTATGCCGATAAATTTATTAAAGCGGTAAATTATGCGATAGGAAATAAAAAATGAAGCTTACGGTAATATCAAGAGGAGCTATAGAATTTGATGGGAAAGATTTTTATGTTAAAGATGTTTTCGGAAAATTATTGGTCGATTTATCTTTGACATTTCAAGAGGTTATTTTATGTGCTTCGGTTTATCCCAGAAAATCAGCATATGAAAGTTATTGTCACTTTTGTCTTCGGGGAAAAAAGATAAGTGTGCTTGAATTGCCAAGAGATAAGGATGAAAATGCCGGAATCATAAAAAGAATTTGGCGGAATGTTAAATGTACCTTGGTTATTACAAGACATATAAGACAATGGGGAATGATTTATCTGTTTCTTCCTAATTATCAATCTGTAATAACTTATTTTATAAATAAATTATATGGCCATCGCCCTTTTTGGGTTTATGTCGGTGCTGATTGGGAAGCAATATCACATTACACCTGGAGATGGAATCAAGGCCCTAAAAAATTACTATTACCTGTTTACAAAAAAGTAAACCGATGTTTTGAATATATGGTAATGAAAGGGTCTAAGTTAATATTAGTATCTGGTGAGGTACTTAAAAATAAATACAAAAACAAAACAAAAGGCAAAATAATAGAAACTCAACCGGAAATTAATTTTAGAAAAGAGAATATATATTTTAGAGAAGATACTTGTCAGGGACATATTATCAAGTGTCTTTTTGTTGGCTCAATAAACCAGTGGAAAGGGTTAGAATATCTTATAAGAGCGATTCCTTTAATTAAAGAAAAAATAGTTCTTTGGATTGTTGGTCCGGCAAATAAAGAATATAAGAATATTTTGGTTAACTTAATAGATGATTTTAATTTAAATGAGAGGGTAAAGTTTAAGGGATATATTCCCAACGGACCTGATTTAATAAAAATATATCGTGAATGTGATATATTTATTTTGCCGACCTTAAGTGAAGGATTTCCCAGAGTTTTGTATGAAGCAATGAGCCAGAGTTTACCTATTATTACTACAGATGTCGGTGGAATTAAAGGGCTGATGAAACATGAAGAAAATGCGCTGATAATACCGCCCAAATCCGAAGATGTTATTGCCGAAGCCGTTAAAAATATTATAAGAGACACTAAAAAAAGGAAGCATTTAATTAAAAAAGGATTAGAAACTGTAGAACCAATATTTGAAATAGACCAGATAACACAAATAAGGCAATTACTTAAAACTTATTTTCCTAATAATTATATTACGTTAAAAAATACATAAATTCTTAAAATTAAAAATAAAAGGAATAAAATTTCGAATTAATGCGATATGAAAGTATTATATGTAGTACCGAGTTTAGATTATAAATATGGCGGTCCAACTCAGGTTATTATTGGGTTGACAAAAGCTTTGGTTCAAAAAGGAATTAAGGTGTCGGTTTTTACTTCTGTGGGAAGAAACGATGATTTATGTATTGATAAATTGGAAGGAGTTGATGTAAAACTTTTTCCAAAAACTTTTTTTTCAAAATTTTGGACATCATATTCTCCCCTGTTAGCAAAGGCATTAATGGAAGAGGTATTTAATTTCGATTTAATTCATATTCACGAAATCTGGCATTATCCTCATTTTGCTGCCTTTAAGGCAGCAAAATTTTCAAAGAAAAAATTTATTGTAACTATGCACGGTGGGGTTAATTCGTTACCCCTTTGTCAGAAAGCTTTCAGAAAAAAAATTTATTCATTTTTTATCCAAAAAAAAATTTTGAAAGAAGCTTCGGTTATTCAAGCCGTTTCTGAAAATGAAATTAAAGAAATCTATAGATTTGTTCGCAATGAAAATATATTTCACCTGCCAAACGGCGTAAACCTAAAAACTTTTGAAAATATTCCATCAAAAAATACTATTGAAAAATCATATCCTCAATTGAAAAATAAAAAAGTAATATTATTTTTGGGCCGGGTTTATCCGAAAAAAGGTCTTGATCTGCTTGCAAAAGCTTTTGGTGTTGTTTTAAAAAAGAGAAACGATGTGCAATTGATTATAGCAGGCCCTAATAATAATGTGCACAAGAAAGAAATTGTTAAAATACTCAAACATGAGCAGGCATTAGAAAACAGTATTTTTACCGGAATGTTAACAGGTAATAATAAACTTGCAGTTTTAAGTAGAGCAGATATTTTCGTTTTACCATCTTCTTTTGAAGGTTTTAGTATAAGCGTTTTAGAAGCGATGGCATCTAAACTTCCTATAGTAATAACAAGTCGCTGTAATTTCCCGGAAATAGAAGAAGTTAAGGCAGGGGTAGTTATTGAACCGGATGTTACGCAATTAGTTAACTCACTAGTAAGATTGTTAGATAATCTACAGCTTTGCAAAGAAATGGGAAAGAACGGACAACAATTAATATCAGAAAAATTTACCTGGGATAGAATAGCCGATCGAATGATTGAGTTATATCAGGATACATTATTAAGGGGTGAAAACATTTGATAAAGTTGTTGATTTTATGATAAAAGAATTTAATAACAATAATAAGCAATTAAAAAATGTTTTAAGAAGAGGATGGGCTAGAAAAAAAGTATATTTAGGGGATTTT
>JAGLYT010000023.1 GCA_023132075.1 bacterium | reverse complement strand
ACTGACCTTGAAATAGGAATTAAATGCTATATAAAAGGGGAAATCATAAAAAAAGGTTCTATTTCCGTTCCTGCCAGAAAGTTTATTGACATCGTGAAAGAATTACCGGAGGACGAAACCAATATAAATGTGAAGGATAATCAAATAAGTATAACCAGTGGGAAAGCTAAATTTTCTATTACCGGACTATCCAGTGAAGAATTTCCTGTTTTACCCGACTTTACTCAAAAGGAATACATTGAAATAAATGCGGCTCTTTTAAAAGAAATGATTCAAAAGACGGTTTTTGCTGTTTCCCGTGATGAAAGCCGCTATGTATTAAATGGAATTTATTTTATGATAGAGGAAAATAGAATGAAAATGGTAGCAACTGATGGAAGAAGGTTATGCTTCATTACTAAAGAAATTAGCAATTTAATAAATAAAAAAGAAAAGATAGAAATAATTGTTCCCAGTAAATCAGTGAATGAATTAAAAAATTTATTAAATACTGTTGCTGATGAAAAAGAAAAGAAAATAAAGATGGCTATAAGTGAGAATCAAATAATTTTTAAAATAGATGAAACTATTCTTATTTCCAGATTAATAGAGGGAAGATTTCCAAATTATGAACAGGTAATTCCTTCTTCCAGTAAAATGAAAGTGAAAATAGATGTTCAGCAACTTTTTAAATCAACAAAAAGGGTTGCAGTTTTAACTAATGAGAGGAGTAATTCTGTAAAGTATATATTAGATAAAAATAAGCTAAAAATTTTGGCAAATACAGTTGGGTTAGGAGAAGCAGAGGATGAAATTAGTATAGACTATGATAAGGAACAAATGGAAATAGCTTATAATCCTAATTATGTGATGGATATTCTAAAAAATATTGATACTCCTGAAATATATTTAGAACTTAATGAACCGCTTAGTCCCGGGGTAATTAAACCTGTGGAAAAAAAGGAGTATCTCTGTGTAATAATGCCGATGAAAATATAAAAGGGATATAAAGAAATATGAAAAAAAGAGGATTTTCTTCTGCAAGGGAAATTATTGAAGTAATTAAAAAAAAAATAGGATTAAAAGAAGAAAAGTATAAAATTCATCAGATATGGATGGACGTGTCCGGGGAAATTGCTCAGCATACTCAAGTCATTAAAGTAAAGAATGGGAAGATATGGGTAACAGTAGAGTCTCCTGTTTATTGTCAGGAAATTTTTCTTAGAAAAAAAGAACTAGTAGAAAAAATAAATAAAGCTATTGGGGAAGAAAAAATAAAAGATATTAAGTTAACAATAAAAAACATGTGATGAGGAGAAAGAGAAAAAATGGTAAAGAAAGAAAATGTTTATGATGCTTCTAAAATTCAAGTTTTGGAAGGATTGGATCCGGTAAGAAAACGCCCGGCAATGTATATTGGGTCTACAAGTTCCAAAGGTCTGCATCACTTAGTGGAAGAGGTTGTCGATAATTCTATAGACGAAGTTTTGGCGAAAGAGTGTAAAAATGTAGATGTTATTATACATACTGATAATAGTATTACCGTAAAAGATGATGGAAGAGGAATTCCAATAGAACCACATCCTAAATATAAAAACAAATCAGCCCTGGAAGTTGTAATGACTAAACTCCATGCAGGAGGAAAATTCGATTCTTCTTCATATAAAGTTTCAGGAGGATTACATGGTGTAGGTGTTTCTGTGGTGAATGCTCTTTCTGAATGGTTGGATGTTAAAGTATATAGGGGAGGGAAAATATATCACCAAAAATATGAATTAGGAAAACCTGTTACGGCCATGACGATAATCGGAGACGCCGATGAAAGAGGAACTAAAATAACCTTTAAACCGGATAATGGGATTTTTAATGATATTAATTTTAGTTTTGATTTACTTTCTAACCGGTTAAGAGAATTAGCCTTTTTAAATATAGGGGTTACAATTAGTATTGTTAATGAAAACGATGATAAAGAACATATTTTTTCTTATGAGGGAGGAATTAGATCTTTTGTTAAATATTTAAATACTACTAAAAATGTGCTTCATCAAAAACCTATTTATTTTGTTAAAGAAAAAGAGAATGTTTGGGTGGAAATTGCTTTGCAGTATAATGATTCCTATAAAGAGAACATCTTTTCCTTTGTCAATAATATAAATACAATAGAGGGGGGGACTCATTTAAGCGGTTTTAAATCTGCTTTGACTCGGGTAATTAATGATTATGTAAAAAAAGTAGGGGGAGCAAAAGATAAAAATATTAGTCTTTCGGGAGAGGATATTAGGGAAGGATTAACCGGTGTAATTAGTGTAAAGATACCAGAACCACAATTTGAAGGACAGACTAAAACGAAGCTGGGAAA
Source organism: bacterium (assembly GCA_023132075.1). Lineage (GTDB taxonomy): Bacteria > CBDUZB01 > JAGLHV01 > JAGLHV01 > JAGLHV01 > JAGLHV01. The sequence continues at coordinate 8,639 of JAGLYT010000023.1, read as the reverse complement.
TGCTGAAGTAGAGGGCTATGTAAGGACTATTATTGGGGAGGGTGTAAGCGTTTTTTTAGAAGAAAATCCGCAGGTAGCTAAAAAAATAGTGGAAAAATCATTAAATGCAGCTTTAGCCAGAATGGCGGCAAGAAAAGCCAGGGAGCTTACCCGTAGAAAAGGGGTTCTCGACTCTGCCTGCTTACCCGGAAAATTAGCTGATTGTTCTCAGAAAGATCCTTCTTCCAGTGAGATATATATTGTAGAAGGGGATTCTGCCGGAGGAACAGCCAAGCAGGGAAGAGACAGAGTTTTTCAGGCGATTTTACCTTTGAAAGGGAAAATTCTTAATGTAGAAAAAGCAAGGATACATAAAATTCTTTCCAATGAAGAAATTAAGACTCTAATTACCGCCCTTGGCACAGGTATAGGCGAGGAAGATTTTAATGTGGAAAAAGCAAGATACCACCGAATAATAATAATGACTGATGCTGATGTTGACGGGGCGCATATTCGCACTCTACTTTTAACTTTTTTATATCGCCAGATGCAGCCATTGATTGAAAGAGGGTATGTTTATATTGCCCAACCTCCTTTGTTTAAGGTAAAAAAAGGAAAAAAAGAAGTATATATAGATACGGAAGAAAAATTGGACGCCTTTCTTTTGGAACAGGGACTAGATGAAACCAGTATTTTTAAATTGGAAAAAGGAAAGGAAATTTGGGAATACGAGAAAGAAAAACTAACAAACATCCTGCATGGATTATTTACATTGGAAGACTTATTGGTAAAAATAAATAAAAAAGGAATTTCATGGGGAGATTATCTGTCTTTTAGAAAGAACAAAAAATTTCCTCTTTATAAAATAAAAACAGGAGAAGAAAGTAAATATTTGTATTCGGAAAAAGAATGGAAACAACTCAAAGAGGAATTACAAAAAGATAAAAACGAAGAGGAAGCCCTGGAAACAAAAAAAGAAAAGATGGGAATGGAAGTAAAAGAATTGTGGGAACTTCCTAAAATAGATGAAACGGTAAAAAAATTAGAACGGGATGAGCTGGATCTTTCTTCCTATGATAATGAAAAAGAAAAAGTTTTTTATAGAATTAAAAATCACGGGAAAGTATACGATATTTGCGATTTTAATGAATTAATTGAGAGAATAAAAGATTTTGGCAGGGAAGGACTACATATCCAAAGATACAAAGGATTGGGGGAAATGAATGCAATACAACTTTGGGAAACAACGATGAATCCTCAAACCAGAAAATTATTGCAGGTAAAATTGGAAGATGTTGTAGAAGCAGATCGTATTTTTTCTACTTTAATGGGGGATAATGTTCAACCCAGGCGTGAATTTATTCAGACTCATGCACTGGAAGTAAAAAATCTTGATATATAAATTTTAAAGGAGGAGGGTATTATGAAAAAAAAGATTCTTTTGGGTATCATCGGGAGTTTATTTCTTATCGGAGGAGTGGGGGCGGGTGCTTTTGCTGCCGTTGCTGATGATTGGGAGAATGCCAGAAATTATATAGAAAGTGATTATACAGTGCTTAGCCAATGGATAGGAAAGGAACTAAGCACTCCTTTATCCTTTTTACCCGGAATAGGGCCTGATTTACCGGCGAATGTTCTTTCTCTGCCCGGTTTTGAAATAGGTCTTATGTTGGGGACAAGTATGGGAAATTTAGATACAGGTGCATTTAATAATCTTTCTACGGATACAATTGAACCCGGGCAAATAGATATTCCAAAAACAGTTGCTATTCCTATGCCTATGCTCCACGCTAAGGCAGGACTTCCTTCCCTTCCCGTCGTTGGAAAGACGGATATCGGAATAAAGCTCGGAACTTTATCGTATGAAATAAAGGATTGTGATTTTGACTACACTGTTTATGGCATTCAACTGAGAAAAGAAATATTAGAGGATGGGATAGCCAGTCCCGGTGCGGTTTCGGTAAATTTGTCTTTTAATAAGATGACTGGAAAGATAGAAATTAGCCGGGATTATGAGTATGTTTCCCAGGAATCATATAGTGGCTTTACTTATAACCAGAATGTCGATTCTGTTTCTTCTTTTGAAACCGAGTGGGATATAAATTCCATAGGGCTTATGGCTATGTATAGTAAAAAGGTGGCTATAATTAATTTGTTTTTAGGGGTTGGAGTCGATCAAAATTCAGGAGATATAGACACTACGCTGAAGACAACAGGAACGCTTACCCTGACCGAAGAAGGCTCTCCGATTAATACTCTTTCTGATAGTATTCTTATCAGCGGGACTTCTTCCTGCGACCCGGAAGAATCTATTGTTCGTTTAGTCGGCGGAGTGGAATTGGGTCTTACCTTGTTTAAACTCGGTATTTCCGGGGAGTATAGCGAAGAAAATTATGCCGTAGCCGGAAATGTCCGTTTTCAGTTTTGATTTTCAGGGGCAGTAGCTCAGCTGGGAGAGTGCACCCCTCGCACGGGTGAGGCCGCGGGTTCGACTCCCGCCTGCTCCACAAAAAAATATTCCATTTCTAAAAGGAAAAAAAATGTCTTATTTGGTTTTAGCCCGGAAATATAGGCCGCAGAAATTTGAGGAAGTAATAGGGCAAACGCACATTGCCCGGGTCCTGAAAAACAGTATTGCCTCAAAAAGGATTGCTCATGCTTTTTTGTTTTCAGGCTCACGGGGTGTGGGAAAAACAACTATGGCCAGAATTTTAGCTAAAGCCGTAAATTGTAAGAAAGGGCCCACTCCTCAACCTTGTACTGAATGTACCTCCTGCCGGGAAATAGCCGAAGGGAGATCTTTAGATGTTTTAGAAATAGATGGTGCTTCTAACCGGGGAATTGACGAAATCAGGAGTTTAAAGGAAAATGTAAAATTTGCTCCCAGCGGGAACAAATACAAAGTATATATCATTGACGAAGTACATATGTTAACTACAGATGCTTTTAACGCATTACTCAAAACCTTGGAAGAGCCTCCCGGACATGTTATTTTTATTTTAGCAACTACCGAACCCCATAAAATTCCGGCAACTATTTTATCAAGATGCCAGCGATTTAATTTTAAGTTGCTTTCTTTCAATGAAATAAAAAAACACTTGGAATATATAGTAGATAAGGAAAAAATCCTAATAGAACAAAGTGCTCTTAGTTTGGTTGCGAAGCAAGGAGCAGGAAGTTTAAGGGATGCGTTGAGTGTTTTTGAGCAGGTTATTTCGTTGGAAGGAGAGGAAAAAAAGGAAGAGGACATAATTGCCTTGCTGGGTATTTTACCCGATGAAATTTTGAGTAAATTTTTTGATTTAATTGCAGGAAATAGTTCCCGGGAATTGCTTTCTTTTTTGAAAGAAATAGTAAATTCAGGATATGATGTTCACCAATTAAATGCAGAATTAAAACAATATTTTCGTGATTTGTTAATGGCTAAAATAGCTGGTGAAGAAAGTGTTCTTTTTACGGAAAAGTCAGATAAAGAGAGAGAAAACTTAAACAAAAGGAAAGAGGGTTTTTCTATTGAACGATTTTTGTTTATTATAGAGTTACTTTCCGCAGCTCAGGAGAGAATGAAATGGAGTGAAGATCCTCAACTGGTTTTAGAAATAACACTGATTAAATTAAGCCGGCCATATGTAGGGATTGATGAGATTATTAACAAAATTAGTGTCTTACAACGGGAAGTTAGTGAAATATCCGGGGAAACAAGTGAAACTGACGAAAATAGCGAAGAAGAAAAAAAATGCTCTTTCGAAGAAGAAAAAAAAGAAACATTAAAAATTAAAAAAACGGAAAATACAGCCACAGAGGCGGAATTTTCAAATACCGGATGGGATGAAATTCTGAAAGAAATTAATTTACAGAAACAATCGGTAGGAGTTTTTTTATCCAGAGCGAAAATTAGAAAAAAAGCAGAAGGGAATAATTATGTTTTTGAATTCTCGAAAGAGGATATGTTTTATTTAAAAGGGATAGAAAAGAATTCGAAAATGATTGTGAAAGTAATTGAAAAGGTAACCGGAAAAAAAGCCAAAATAACTTGTATCTTAAACGAAAAAAAAGCGGATTCTTCTTTGTTGCCCGAAGAAAAAAAAGAAAAAGAGGAAATACATCCCTATACCCAAAAAGTAATAGATATGTTTGACGGCAGAATAATGAACGGAGCAAACTAAATGAGTTCTAATATTTCATCTATGGAAAAGTTGATAAAAAAACTGCGCGACTTACCAGGAATTGGGTCCCGAATGGCTGAAAGAATAGGAATTCATATCTTTAAAATGTCTTTGCAAGAGACAGAGGAAATCATTAGCGCAATAAAAGAAGTAAAGAGTAAAATACATCACTGTTCTCTTTGTTATAATATAACGGAAGAGGAGGTATGTTCTATTTGCCGGGATTCCAGGCGAGACGAAAAAGTTCTTTGTGTTGTGGAAAGAACGTATGATATCCCGGCGATAGAAAAAGGGGGAAGCTATAACGGAAGATATCATGTTTTAATGGGAGCTCTTTCTCCTTTGGATGCAATAGGGCCGGACGATCTTAAGATAACAGCTTTAATGAAAAGGATTCAAACGGAACAAATTTCAGAAATAATTATTGCTACGAATCCTAATGTGACAGGAGAAGCAACTGCAACGTATCTGTCCGGATTGATAAAACCGCTGGGTGTGAAAGTTACCCGTTTAGCCCAGGGGATTTCGATAGGAAGTGCTTTGGAATATACCGATGCAAGGACGTTAGCAAAATCAATTGAGGGAAGAAGGGAAATGTAATAAAAAATAAACCCAAGGTTGACAGATGTAAGCGAAATATTGTAGAATGTTTTCTTTGAAGAAGAGTCTTTGAAAAGGGTGCTTTAGAGAAAGGGGGAAGTGTCTTAAAAGCAAAATTTTAAAAGAAGAAAAAATTAAATTGGAAGGAGGAAAAAAATGAAGATAGGGGAAGCGATAAAAAAAGGGTTTGTTATTGGAAAGCAAAATATGGCTTTGATTATTTTGTTGTTTTGTGTTAACTTGTTGATGAGTGGTGTAGGGTTTTTGTTTGGATTAGGACCTACAGCAACGCCTCGACCTTTGGAGGAAATAAACTTTTTGCCGGTGATTGCATTTGTTCTTCTTGCTATGGGAGTAGGTATTTTTGTTCAGGGTGGAGTTTTAGGTGTAGTCAGGGATTTTGTCAAATGGAAAGAAAAGGTAAAGTTAAGTAAGTTTTTTATAAGTTATGCCAGGAAATTTTTCCTTCGTTTATTAGGTTTAGGTTTTTTTATGATAGGGATTGTTTTAATTCTTTTGTTGGTAACAGGAGGAATTAGTGCATTAATTACTTTGATTGCCGGGGCAACAATAGGAGGAATTATTTCTACCGTCTTCTTGCTTTTGGGAGTATTTGCGATTATTTCGGTTATGTTCTTTCTTTTTCCCGCGTATTTTATTTTGGTGGTAGAAGAAACAGGGGTTATACCGGCAGTGAAAAGAAGTGTTTCTTTTGTAAAAAAGTTTTTTGGTAAAGTTTTAGGGTTATTGGTTTTGTGGTTACTTATTTATGTAGGAATTTCTGTGGTTATTGGATTGATAGCTTTGCTTATCGGGAATATGGGAAATATTACATTGCAAAGAATTGTCGGGGCTATATTAAACGGAGCAATAGGTAGTTTTATGATGGTTTGTATAACCGGTTCCTGGATAAGTTTTTATTTGGTTTTGAGTGGTGATAACAAAGAAACAACTACCGTTATTCCAGAGTAAAAGTAATTCGAATTTTCTATAAAAAAACGCTCCTTTAATTGGTAATAAAGAAGAGTATTTTTGAATATAATGGATAGTTAGTAATAGAAACGGTTTAATTGCCTGTCCGCCAGTCTGTAAGGAGGAGTTTAGATTTGTTTTATTGGTTGGATTGGTCATTAGTTAAAGAGGATAAGGAAAAGACAAAAAATATTTCACAATTATTAGAGATATAAATGAATTACCCGGGCTTCGCCGAGGCGAGACCGAACATTTTTGATATTACTCTATAGGTTGAGGGGAAAAAAGAATGAAAGACTTGATAGAAATTAGATGGCATGGCCGGGGAGGGCAAGGGGCAAAAACAGTCGCTTTGCTTTTTGCGGAAGCAGCTTTATCTACAGGGAAATATGTTCAGGCTTTTCCGGAGTACGGTCCGGAAAGAATGGGAGCACCGGTGCAATCATTCAATCGGTTAAGCGATGATCCAATAACGCTTCATTGTGGAGTGACCGCCCCGGAAGTGGTTATAATATTAGATGCAACATTGATTGGACAGGTAGAGGTTACTTCAGGACTGGGGGAGGAGGGGACGATAATTGTAAATACCAACCTTACACCTCAGAAAATGCGGGAAACGTTAGGGATAAAAAAAGGGAAGGTTTATACGGTAGATGCCGGGCGTATTGCTAAGGAATGTTTTGGTTTAAATAAACCGAATACTCCGATGATGGGAGCTCTGGTAAAAGCAACGAATATATTAGCTCTCGAAGGGGTATTAAATGACACCCGAAAGAAACTGGAAAAAAAGTTTGCACATAAGCCGGAAGTTATAGACGGAAACATTCAATCGATTAAAAAAGCATACGAAGAGGTTCAAAGCGAATAAAAATTTTCATTTTTTTAGAGGGTCACAAAAAAAGAATAAAAAGAGGTTTGGGAGGTAAAAACCAAGGGTGAATAAAAAGAAATTAGGATATAAAGAATTACCGGCAGGGGATTTATTGGAAGCAGGAACGGCCTTGGATTTTGAAACGGGGAGCTGGCGAAGTGATCGGCCGATTCACGATGAGGAAAAATGTATCAATTGTCTTATTTGCTGGGCTTATTGTCCTGATTCCGCTATCAAAGTGGAAGACGGGAAGGTTAAAGAGATAGACTTGAGGTATTGTAAGGGTTGCGGTATTTGTGCTCAGGTTTGTCCTCCGAAAATAAAAGCAATAACTATGGTCGAAGAAAATAAGGCAGAAAAATAAAAAAGAAATTTTTTACTAAAGAAAGGATGTAAAGATAAAAAATGTCTAAAAATATAGTTGCTAAAACCGGAAATGAGGCAATGGCAGAAGCAATGCGTCAGATAAATCCTGATGTTGTCGCTGCATATCCTATTACTCCGGCAACAGAAGTTGTTCAGCTTTTTTCCCAATTTGTAGCGGATGGCAATGTTAAAACGGATTTTGTCACTGTTGAATCGGAACACAGTGCAATGAGTGCCACTATAGGTGCTTCAGCAGCCGGAGTACGGGCAATGACAGTTACTTCTTCACAAGGGTTGGCCCTGATGAATGAAATGCTTTATATTGCTGCCGGTTTACGGTTACCCATAGTAATGCCCGAAGTAAACAGAGCTCTTTCTTCACCGATAAATATACATTGCGATCATAGTGATACGATGGGAGCAAGGGATACCGGGTGGATACAGATTTATTCGGAAAATTCCCAGGAAGCATATGATAATGTCCTTCAGACAGTGCGTATTTGTGAACATGCCCAGGTAAAAATTCCCGGGATGGTTACCACCGATGGTTTTATTATCAGCCACTGTATGGAAAGAATGGAAATGATTGCAGATAACGAAGTAAAAAATTTTATTGGCGAGTATAGACCGGAGCGGTATTTGTTGGATATAAAAAAGCCTTATACGTTAGGTTCTTTGGATTTACAGGATTATTTTTTCGAACATAGGATGCAATTAGCTCAGGCAATGTGCAATACCGGGAAAATTATTTTGGAAATAGGTAAAGAATTTGGTGATAAATTCGGTAGAAAATATGGATTTTACGAAAAGTACCACTTAGATGATGCGGAAATTGCTATTTTAGTAATGGGTTCTACGGCTGGGACAGCTAAAGTAGTTGTTGATCAATTAAGAGAAAAAGGGATAAAAGCCGGATTACTTAAACTAAGGGTTTTCAGGCCTTTTCCTTATCGGGAATTAGCGCAGGAATTAGCACATCTTAAAGTTTTAGCGGTAATGGACAGGGCTGATTCTATAGATTCTTTTGGCGGGCCGCTTTTTGATGAAGTACGTTCGGCAATGTATGATTTAAAGGACAAGCCGCAAACAGTCAATTATATTTTCGGGCTGGGCGGCAGAGAGATAAACTTAGAAATGATTGAAGGGGTTTATACCCAGATGCAGGATATAGCTAAAACGGGGGAAATTCCCCAAAGGGTAAACTATTTAGGAGTAAGAGAGTAATTTTTATTAAAAAAACCTTGGGGGTTATAAATTTATGGCTAATTTAAAAGAACTAGCAAAAAAAGAAGAGCTTTTTACCGGAGGGCATCGGCTTTGTGCCGGTTGCGGAGCAGGTATTGTTGCCCGGCAGGTATTGATGGCCGCCAAAGAACCGGTAATAGTGACCAGTTCTACCGGATGTTTGGAAGTGGCTTCTACTATTTTTCCTTACACTGCCTGGAAAGTTCCTTTTTTTCATAGTGCATTTGAAAATTCGGCCGCCACATGCAGTGGAATAGAATCTGCGTATCGTTCTTTGAAAAAACAAGGAAAAATAAAAGACGATATAAGATTCATTGCTTTTGGCGGTGATGGTGGTACTTATGATATTGGATTTCAATCCCTTTCCGGAGCAATGGAAAGAGGACATCGGATGCTCTATATTTGTTATAACAACGAAGCTTATATGAATACAGGAATAC
>JAGLYT010000229.1 GCA_023132075.1 bacterium | reverse complement strand
CTTATGACGGGATAGATATTGGGGCACGGCCGATTGGTCTGGGAGGAGCTTTTGTTGCTGTTGCTGATACGGGAGAGGCCCCTTTTTGGAATCCGGCCGGGTTAAATGGTCTGAAAGGCAATTCTCTTTCTTTTATGATTGATTTTAGTTATCAAAGCGATGCCCTTTGGAGGGATCTTATAGATGGTACCCCACTGGAAGGTAAGAAATTTTGTCATTTGACTTTTGCCAGTCCTCAAGGAGCAATGAGTTGGAGGGAATTAGCTAATTATGTGGAATCCGATTATTTTGAAGAAGTAATCAATGGGGAACGACATGAAATATGGCAGGATGTAGAAATAAAGGTGAATCAATACGTATTTTCTGTTTCTCAACCCTATGGTGAGTCTCTAATTGGGGGGATAAATATAAGTTATCTTAGCGGCCGGATAGGATTGACTGAAAAGAAAAAGATAAATGATGAATGGGCTGAGCCGGAACTAAATCTTTCCGATGGGAAAGGATTTGGTATCGATTGGGGATTTATTTACTTTCTGAGAGAATCTTTTCATTTAGGATTAATGGTTCAGAATTTTCCCGCTTATATGTATTGGGATGATTATAAAAATGAAAAACTTCCTACTGTGACAAGAATGGGATTTGCTTCTAAACTTACTAATTTACTGACTTTTTCCTGGGATTATGAACATAGAATGTATAAAGATGAGGAAGATGAAAAAAATTATCATATAGGTTTGGAACAAATAATTGTGGATACGATTTTTTTACGTGCAGGAATGTATGGACCCAATCTCAATGAAAATGTAGATATAACTTATAGTTACGGTCTGGGTTACAAAAAAGAAGGATACACTGTAGATTTAGCGGCAAAACAATATTATTTGTCGGAAATGCCTAATGAGCTGGTACATAATTATCTTTGTTCTGTAGGTATACCATTTTAAATAGCTTTGGTGATTTTTCCGGCCTGGATACATTGAGTGCATACATAAACTTTTTGTTTTTTACCTGAAAGTAAAATGTTCATTTTTTGTAAGTTTGGTTTAAATTTTCGTTTAGTGTGTCTTTTTGAATGACTGACTTTATTTCCGCTCATTGGTTTTTTGTGGCAAATTACACATTGAAAAGACATTTTTTTCTCCTTTAAATAATAGATGTAAATCGAAATATAACATATTGACGAAAAAAATGCAAGAAAAAATTTAAGAACACTTGTTTTCAATGAGACTTAGAGTTTTTGTCAGCTATGTTGACAAAAACTCTGTAGTCGAATTGATCTTGAGCACTTCAGCGGAGTTTATACTAAGTAAAGCGAAGTGCTCAGCTTAAACTCTCTTGAAGGGAGTCGAAGAGTCTCTGGTCTAATTTCCTGCAGCTTGCTGCGGGGAAGTTCGTTTTTTGTAAATTATGTAGAATTAAGGTAGCCAATAGAATAAAAATGAAGAGGAGAAAGAGTAGAATATGAAAACAAAAGCGGATATTTTGAAGGGCAAGAAAGTTGTTTTTATCGGCGCAGGTAATATGGCTGAAGCATTGATAAAAGGGATTCTTGGGTCAACATTAATGAATAAACAGCAGATTATGGCAACGGATATAAAAAAAGAAAGACTGCAGTATATTAAGAAAGAGACAGGGATTATTACCCTTTCTAATAGTCGGGAAGCAATTGAAAAGGCAGATTTTATTGTTTTTTCGGTTAAACCACAGGTCTTAGATAGTGTTTTAGATGAAATCGGTAACTATTTATTGCCTCATCAATTAGTTATTTCTATTCTTGCCGGTATTACTACTACTTATATTGAGAAAAAAATAAATAACAAGGTTCCTTTAATTAGAGTGATGCCTAATATAGCCGTTTCAGTTCGGGAAGGAATGTCTGCTTTTTGTTTGGGTAAGAATGTTCAAATAAATCATGAAAAAATAGTAGAAGAAATTTTTGGTAGTGTAGGAAAAGTGATAAAATGTCAGGAAAAGGAGATGGATGCAATAACTGCTTTATCCGGAAGCGGTCCGGCTTATTTTTTTTACTTTTTGGAAACTTTAATTAGAGCAGGGCGGGAAATGAAATTATCAGCGGAAATGGCACGGGTTTTGTCGGAACAAACTATTCTGGGGGCAATAAATTTGGTAAAGGAAACTAAAATGGAACCGGCGAAAATGAGGGAGATGGTGACCTCTCCGGGGGGTATAACACAGCAAGCTTTAGAATATTTGGAAAAAAAATATTTTGCAGGTATTTTTATAGAAGCAATAAAAAGAGCAAAAAAGAGAGCAGAAGAGCTTTCTGCATAAAGACTTCCGTGAAATAGGTAATTTTGTAGAAGTCTTATATAACAAATAAAGGAGGTAGAAAAAATGTCTTTCTTATTGAGGTTTATTGGATATGTGATTAACAGTATATTTATTGTTTTTATGATAGTTCTCTTGATTAAAATATTTGTGCATATGAAAAAGAAAGAAATTGAAACAATACCCATGGGAATGGCGATTAAAGAGTTAACGGATATTATTTTAAAACAGGCAAAGCTTATTTTACCTGTTAAAGGAGAAGTTAGTTTATCTGTAAGTACTGTTTTTGTATTAATGCTGTTATTTTATTTGGTAAAAAGATGGATGATTGGGTAAAAGCCTGAGTTTATAATTGAAAAGAAATATAAACAGGAAAATATAGAGAGAACTTATTGCAGAGTTTTAATCAGGGGGAGAGATGGAATACAATAAAACGTTAAATTTGCCTAAGACTAAATTTCCGATGAAGGCTAATTTGCCTCAAAAAGAACTTCAAATTCAAAAGGCGTGGAATGAGCTTAAATTATATGATTTGATTCAGGAAAAGAATAAGGATAAACGAAAATTTATTCTCCATGACGGGCCGCCCTATGCCAACGGAAATATTCATATTGGGCATGCCTTAAATAAGATACTGAAAGATATTATTGTCAAATATAAATCAATGTCCGATTTCAGTGTTCCTTTTGTTCCCGGGTGGGATTGTCATGGTTTGCCGATTG
>JAGLYT010000228.1 GCA_023132075.1 bacterium | reverse complement strand
TAGCTCAATAAATATTTTCCTACAAATTCAGCTATTGCCCCGGCTACTGCTGCCATTGGGCCAACCCCTGTTTTTTTAGCTGCTTCCGCCATTTTTTCAACAATAAGAGGCACTTTTCCTTTCAGAGAAACAGGCTCAAGACTATTTTTAAAAAATGGATTACCGGCAATATATTTTTCCAGAATTAAACGGTATTTAGAAACAGCTTTAAATGTTTTTTTTTCTAAGTTTTTTTGTGCGCGAATATACAAATCACTCTCTTTTATTACAACATTACAGGAAATTAAATCTTTATCTTCACACCAATAACGGTAAAATTTCATTTCAATTATCCCCTTTCTTTTGCAAGCACCTACCCATTTTTTTAAATCCGTCGTCAACAAAACTGTTTCTTTTTCTCTTTTTATCATTACTTTAGTAGTATTATACATAATAAAAAAACTCTTTCAAGTAAAAATCAAATTTTTGATTGAAGGATTACCGAAAATATGTTATATTCAGACGAAGCTTTTGTCTTCGATTACATTGAAACCTAAAAAGCTGGGTTTATTTTGATAATGTAAGGAGAAATTAATGACTAAAATGATTTTTAAAAATTATAACGGGCATTACCAGCTAAGTATTCAAAATGCCGAAGATTTAAAAAAGATTCAAGCTCTTGACGAGAATTGCTGGGTTGCCACCAGTATTCCCATTGATAACCTTAATTGTTCTCCCTTATTTACCGGATATGTAGATACTGACCATAACGGCCGAATACGAACCGATGAACTAAAAGAAACTCAAAGATGGCTCTTTCATTTTCTCAAAAATAGAGAAGATATGGGCAATGATGTATTAAAATTAAGTAATATTGACACCAGTCATCCTGAGGGACAAAAATTACGCAATGCCGCCGAATTGATTCTCCACAATCTTAATTCTTCCAACACCGAAGAAATTACCCTTCATCAGGTACAAAATATACAAAAAATTATGGCTAATGGGATAAATAACGGAGACGGAATCATCCCCCCCGAAGCAATAGATGACCCGGAAGCAGCTCAATTTCTTAAGGTAGTAATTGAAACAATGGGCTCAGTAATGGACGCCAGCGACAAAGTCGGTATTACCAAAAATCATCTCGATGAGTTTTTTCAGGAAGCAGAAGCCTATCTTAAATGGAAAGCACAGGGTGAAATTCCTCAGGGGAAAGAAACAACAAAGATTATGCCCTGGGGAAAAGCCACTATAGATGCTTACCAAATACTTACTGCTTTAGAAGAAAAAGTTGAAGAGTATTTTAGGAAATGCTCCCTGCTTGCATTTGACCCGCAAGCCGCCGAAAAAATAAAACTCCGGCAGGAAGAAGTAAATAAGATTAATTCTGCCAATAATGTTAATATAGAATCATGGCTTAAAACTGCTCCTTTAGCTTTACCCGGGACGGATGGCATACTGGATATGGAAGGGAAAATTAATCCTGCATACAAAAATTGTCTGTCTGAATTAAAAGAAAAAGTCCTCAAACCCGCTCTGGGAAAATCAATAAACCAACTGAATCAAAACAAATGGAGTAAAGTAAAAGCAATTTTTCTCTCTCATCGAAAATGGCTGGAAAATAAACAAGGAGCACGAGTGGAAAAATTAGGAAGCAATAAACTTCAATCTTTTATTGACGGACCATATAAAAAACAATTAAGCCAATTCATTGCCAAAGACAAAGCCGTAGCAGAAGAATTAGCACAGATACACAATGTTGAAAAACTTATCCTCTATCAAAAATGGTTATTACAACTGGCTAACAATTTAGTGAGTTTTTCCCCTATTTACGATCCGGACACCCATTCCCTTTTTGAAATGGGCACATTAATAATAGACGGCAGAGCATTAACCTTTACCATAAAAGTCAACGACAGGCAAAAACATAAAGATATAGCAAAAAACAGCTATATTTATCTTCTTTATGTAGAAATTACCCGCAGACAGGATAAAGAAAATAAGTTTGAAATTGCTGCAGCAGTAACTACCGGCGAAGCCGGGGGATTACGTATAGGTAAAAGGGGTATTTTTTTGACTATCGATGGACAAGAGTGGGATGCAGAGGTAACAGATATTATTGTCAATCCCATTAGCTTATGGGAATCAATCAAAGCCCCATTTCAACAATTATCTAATTTTATAGAAACCCAAATAGATAAATTTAACAAAAGCCAGTATACTGCATTAGAAAGCGGTCTTGGTAAAGGTATTTCCAATATAGGTAAACCGGCTGCCGGCGGTAATTCATCAACAGCGATGCGTGATTTATTGCTGGGGGGCGGTATTGCCGTTGCTGCTTTGGGTTCGGCTTTTGCCTATATCACCAAAGCTCTTTCCCAGGTAAAAATTATTCATATTATTCTAACGATAGTGGGAATAACAGCAATAATAATTATCCCCAGCATCATTATGGGCTTTCTGAGATTACGGCGTAGAAATATGTCGGTTGTTTTAGAAGCGTCGGGTTGGGCAATAAATACGCCTATGCGATTAACCGTTAAATTAGGAAGAATTTTCACCCGTAAAGCATTTTTTCCCAAAGATACATATAAAATAAGAAAAGATATTATTGAAGACTTTGCCCAAAAAGTTGGTTATCGTTCTTTCAGTTTTCGCAGAGTTCTAATTATACTTTTGGTTTCCATCCCTCTTTTCTGGCTGGTCATACGGCTAATTATCCGTATCCTTTATTAACCCCTATTATCATACTGGTATTAGGAGTTTCAAATTCGTTGGCATGTTTAAGAATAAACCACAAAAAACTTCCCATAAACAAAACAGCTATAATAAAAATAGTTAAAATTCTGTTAATTCCCAAATGAACATTTAAAAGGTAATATAAAGCTAACATACCAAAAAAACTTAAAAATAAATTCATTCTCTTCCCCTTTTGAAAAAAAGTAATGTCAAAAACATTCAATCTCACCTCGGCAAAGCCTGGATAATTCTTTTATATTTGTAATAATTGTGAACTATTTTTTGCTATTCACC